>NZ_SRLV01000019.1:0-118328 GCF_006518205.1 Myxococcus sp. CA005
GCGCGGGCTGGAGCGGAGGCGCTCTCGCCGGGCTCGTCAAAACTCACCGCGCTGCCGAGCATGACCGGACGGAAGGCCCATAGGATGCTCTCCAGGCGGGCGGAGAGTAGGGGGCCGTCGCCGAGGCGGAGTTGAACGCGGTGGGGACGCTGGCGTGGGACGGCGTGTCGCGGTGGGAGCCGCAGGCCGCTGGCGACGTCGGACGGATGCTGCTCGTCAATGCCCTGCTGCCCGAGGCGACGCCCGTGGGGCGAGGTGGGCTGCTTGGCGCGGCGGGACGGTTGCTGTCAGAGGTTTCGCCCGTGCGGTTGGTGTTCGCGCGTGATGCGTCCGCGGCGGCGGTGATTCAGGGAGCGTTGGCGAATGGGTGAGGGTGGAGCGCAGCGGCCACTGTTGACGGTGATTGCCGGGCCGACGGCGTCGGGGAAGACGGCGCTGGCGATTGCGCTGGCTCAGCGTGCTGGTGGCGAGATTGTCAGCGCGGACTCGCAGCAGGTGTATCGGCACTTCGATATCGGCACGGCGAAGCCCTCCTCGGAGGAGCTGGCTGCGGTGCCTCATCACCTGGTGTCCGCCGTGGACCCGATGGAGGCGTTCTCCGCTGTCGAGTACCAGCGCCGTGCGGACGCCGTCATCGCGGAGATTGCCGCACGCGGCCGGCCTGTCTTCGTCGTGGGTGGCACCGGGCTGTATTTGCGCGTGTTGCTTCACGGTGTGCTCGAGGCGCCCGGGGCCTTGCCGGAGTTGAGGGCGGAGCTGGAGGCGCTGGCGGCCGGTGAGGGGCGCGAGGCGGTGCATCGGAGGCTGGCGGAGGTGGACCCGGAGACGGCGGCGAAGCTTCCTCCGCAGGACCTGGTCCGCGTCATCCGGGCGCTGGAGATTCATGCGCAGACAGGCGTGCCCGCCTCGGCGTTCCGGAAGGCCCATGCCTTCGCGCCGGACCGCTATCCCTTCCAACTGTACGTTCTGTCGCCACCGCGCGACGTGCTGTACGGGCTCATCAACACGCGCACGCGGATGTTGTTCGAGCGTGGGCTCGTCGAGGAGACCCGCGAGCTGCTGGCGCGGGGGTACGCCGATTCGGCGCCCATGCGCAGCGTGGGCTATGTGCAGGCGCGCGCCGTCGTTGAGGGGCGGATGACGCGCGAAGAGGCCATTCACGACACCGCGCAGGAGACGCGCCGCTACGCCAAGCGGCAGTTGACGTGGTTCCGGAAGGAGCCCGGGGCTGTCTTCCTGGCTCCCCCGTACGAGGCGGCGCTTCCGCTCGGCGGCTGTTGCTCGCCCTGACGGCCCAAAGGTCGGGGCGGGCGGGGGACGGAGCGGTGTCAGCGAGCGTTGTCGGCTCCAACGCGGGAGCCCATGTTCGGCGATGGATGTGCCGGGTTCCTTTGTCGCCTGCCGACAGGCGGGCGAGACGCGAGGCGGCTCGGCCTCCGAAGTGCACTCGCTTCGGGAGCAGTCACCATGGCCTTCACCGATGAACGCAAACCGGAAATCCTGACCCCTGACTCGAGGCCGAGGGTGAACTCGGCGGCCTGGGGTGGCCCCTTCATCATGGGGATTTTGATGGTGCTGCTGGGGATTGTCGCGCTGGGGGCCGCCTTCTTCACCAGCCTGGTGTCGGCCATCCTCTTCGGCGCGATGCTGGCCGCGGCAGGCGTCATGGAAGTCATCTCCGCCTTCCGGACGCGCAAGGAGGGCGGGCCGTTCTGGCTGTACCTGCTCAGCGGCATCCTCTCCGTCGTCGTGGGTCTGTTCATCCTTGTCTACCCGGCGGCGGGACTGGGGGCCATGACCCTGCTGCTGGCGGGCTACTTCTTCGCCAGCGGGCTCTTTCACGCCGTCACCTCGGTGATGGACCGCTATCCCCGGTGGGGCTGGGACTTCTTCTACGGCGCCGTGTCCATCTTCCTGGGCATCGTCGTGATGCGGCAGTGGCCCATCTCCGCCGTCTGGCTGGTGGGCACGCTGGTGGGAATCGGCATCTTCTTCCGGGGCGTGGCGCTGATGGCGGGCGCCCTCACCGTGCGCAAGGTGCTCCGCTCGGGCGGTCCGACGACGCCTGCCTCCATCTCCCATTGACGGGCAGGCGGCCAAGGGCACCAGCTCCCGTCCAGGGCGGACACATCCCACGTGTCCCCCTGGATTGGCGCTTGCCACGCCCCGCGCAGGCGCGGCAGCGTATGCGCCCTGCGACAATATGATCGACTATGACCCGCACCGTTGGTGGAGTTACTTCCATTACCTCCGCGGTTCCATGGTCCGCGAGATTGTGGCCCGGGTCCTCATCTGTGTGTTGTGGGCCGTGGGCGTCACCGCGGTTCATCACCACACCAAGCCCCTGGACATCCCGGCCACGGTGCACACGCTGGCGGGCATCTCGCTCAGCTTGTTGCTCGTCTTCCGGACCAACGCCTCCTACGACCGCTTCTGGGAAGGCCGGAAGCTGTGGGGCGGCATCGTCAACGAGACGCGCAACCTGGCTCGTGCATCCAGCGTCTTCATGCGTCGGGACGCCGGGCTCTACGGCACGCTGGTGCGGTGGATCAGCGCCTTCCCCTATGCCGCCGCCGCGTCACTGCGAGGGGAGCGAGACCTGGGCCCCGTCGCCTCCGAGCTGCCGCGCGACGAAGCGGACGCCGTGCTGGGCAGCCAGCACGTCCCGCTCGCGGTGTCGCAGAAGATGTCCGCCGTGCTCGATGAGGGCCGGCTGCGGGGCTACTACCCCGAACACGTCCAGATGCAGCTCGACCAGAATGTCCAACTGCTCATCGACTACATCGGCGGCTGCGAGCGCATTCACAAGACGCCCATGCCGTTCGCCTACATGATGCACCTGCGGCGAGCGCTGATGGTCTACTGCTACACGCTGCCGTTCGCGCTGGTGGATTCGTTCGGCTGGATAACGGTGCCGGCCACGTTCGTCGTCGCCTACGTCTTCTTCGGCATCGAGGAGATTGGCGTGGAGATCGAGGACCCGTTCGGCCACGACGACAACGACCTGCCGCTGGAGCGGATCTGCGAGACGATCCACGGCAACCTCAAGGCGCTGATGCCCGGGAGCGCCGAGGCCATCCACGCCCCGGTCTCCGTGGTCGCCATTCCCGGCGGTGGTCAGGACGCGTAGCGGTCCGCGGCCAGCTCGCGCGTGTCGTCCGCGGCATGCGGCGCGGGCGCGGGCTCCAGGACGGGGACTCGGCCGGTGAGGATGCGCAGCAGCCGGTCTGGGTCCACGGGCTTGGGCAAGAAGGCCTCCGCCCCTGCGTCCAGGGCCCGCTGCCGGACATGCGGCCGGTTGAGGCCACTCATCACCAGCACGCGGGTGTTCCGGGTGAGGGGATGCTGCTTCAGGCCCTCGGCCAGCCGCAGGCCGTCCACCCAGTGCAGCACCACGTCCAGGAGGATGGCCGTGGGTGGCCGCCGGGCCACCGCGCAGAAGAGGGCCAGCTCGTCGGCGAAGGACACCACCGTGGCTCCGGTGCTCTCGAGCAGCGCCGTGAGCGCCTCGCGTGCGTCCGGGTCGTCATCTACGACGTAGTAGAGGTCCGGCTCCAACTCCGGCACCACCGAGGGCACCGGCTCCACCGTGGTGCGCAGCCAGGAGCCCACCAGCTCCTTGAGTCCCTCCCAGCGCGCGGCGCCCAGGAGCGCGATGGGCGAGGGTCCGCTCAGGCCCAGCACCCCGCCGCCGAAGGTGCCACCCAGCGTCCGTCGCCCCTTCGCCCTGACGAAGGCCTCCGGCGCCCGAGGCCCCGCTCGGCGCAGCCAGGTCATCGTCCGGGCTCCCGCGGCGGCGTCCTCCAGCATTTCGCCCAGGCCTTCGCGCACGTAGCGGCGCTCCAGGAGGCCCGTGTCCAGCCCGCCGTCGAGTAGCGCCACCGCCGCGCGGCTGCACGAAGCCAGTGTCTCCGACAATCCCACCTGGAGCGGGTGGCCGAAGGCCGCGGGCCCGACCGCGATCTGCCCCGGCGCGACCAGCGTCCGGCCCGGTCCGTAGGGCAGGCGGGTGGTCTCCAGGGCCGCCAGCTCGAAGCCTTCCTCCACCAGGCCGTCACGCGCGGCCATCATCAGCACCTGGCACAGGTCCGCGGGCGTCACCGCCGGCCCGAAGGCCAGCGCGTACACCGAGTTGGCGCCAGGCAGCAGGAACAGGCCATCGACCGCTGGCAGGGGCGCAATCCACAGCCGGGCCACCGGAGCCAGTTCCAGCCGAGGCGAAGCGTGGCGCAGGCGGGCCTGCACCGCCGGGATGGTGGGGGCGGGGCGGAAGCCCTTGAAGAAGGCGTCTCCCATCAGCGGCCCGGCGCCCGAGGCCAGCGCCACCGCATGAAAGCGATCGCCACTTCCCTGGGCGCGTACCACCAACGAACCCGCGCCGCGCACCGCGGCGGGCGCATCCGGCGCGGGGGCCTGTCGCTCCACGCGCTCGACGTGGCGGGGAAGGAAGCGAGCGCCCTGGGCGCTGGCCGCGGTGGCGAGCACATCCCGCACCTGCTCGAGGCCGCCCAACCCCTGGGGCCAGCCGTCCACCACCCAGAGTCCACCGGGCGTGGAGGACAGCAGCTCGCGCCGGCCCTCGGCGATGATCTCAACACCGCGCAGCTCATGGGCACGCCATTCGGAGGGGATGCGGCAGCCCAGCGCGGCCAGGCGTGAGCGGCACTCCGGCGTCAGCACCGCCGGCGGTGCGGTGCGCTCCTGTGTTCCTCCGGAGTAGACGCGCACGTCCAGCGCCAGCCCGCGAGCCCTCCCGTTGAAAAGGAGTGAGGCGGCAAGCCCCGCTCCGGCAATGCCGCCTCCCACCACCGCCACCCTCGAACCCGTCGCCAGTCTGTTCCCCAGCATCATCCGCGCCCTCGCTGCTGCCCCGCCGTTGCCTGCCTCACCTCGCCCCGTTCAGTGCCGCTGCGCCGGAGGCGAATTCGCGGGCCGGCCGAACACGACGACCCGATCCCGCCCCTCGCGCTTTGCCTCGTAGAGGGCCGCGTCCGCCGCCTTCATCAGCGACTCGGTGTCCTCGCGAGGCCCTTCGAAGGTATGGTCGGCGATGCCCACGCTCACGCTCAGTCCGAAGGGAGCGGGGCGGCCGTCGCTCTTCTGGACGCCGACGGCGCGCAGCCCGGTGCGGATGCGCTCGGCGAAGACGGCTGCTTCCAACGCCGTCTGGTGCGGCAGCAGCGCGACGAACTCGTCTCCACCGAAGCGGGCCGCGAAGTCCGACTCACGCAGCTCGTGCTTCAACTGGGTGGCCAGCGCGAGAATCGCCCGGTTGCCCACGTCATGGCCCATGCCGTCGTTGATGGCCTTGAGGTGGTCCAGGTCGATGATGACGACGCTCAGCGGGTACTGGTAGCGCTGGGCCCGGCGGAACTCTTCTTCCATCCGGATGCTCAGCGCACGGAAGTTGGCGAGCCCCGTGAGGCCGTCCGTCTGCGCGAGGATCTGCAGTCGGCGCTGCTGCTCGCTCTGGCGCAGCGCCCGGTCGATACGGGCCAGCAACTCCCGCGCGCTGGCCGGCTTGTGGATGAAGTCCACGGCGCCCATCTCCAGGCAGCGCTCCAGCGTGGCCTCGTCCGCGTCGCCCGTCAGGAAGATGACGGGCACGGCTTCCGTGCACGACTCGCGCTGGAGCAACTCGAGCACCGCGAGCCCGTCTCCGCTGGGAAGGAACCTGTCCAGGAGGATGAGGTCCGGGTGGTGCTCCCGCGCCAGCTCCAGCCCCTCATTCGAATCCGGAGCGGCGAGCACGTCGAAGCGTACGGAGAGCAGGTCTACGAGGCTCTCGCGGACCTGTGCGTCATCCTCGATGATGAGCAGAAGGGACCGCTCGGAGGTCCGGCCGCGCCGTTCCATGCACCACTCCGCTTCATTCGGCTGCTGCGAAATGGCAGGCCGAAAGTCTCGGGTGCCACGCCCTTCCGTGTGCTCCCAACGCCCCTGCGCCCCACGCGCACCCGCCGCCGCCCGGTCCTGCAAGCACACCCCAACGCCCACAACCTTCACCCGAGACCTCCGGCTGCCAAGCCTGTCAGGCTCCGCGAGACGAGGCCTTTCCCCGTCATCCGTGAGCATGGTGCGGGAGCAAGCACCATGCCCCGCGGTGGGGGAGGGCAGTCAGAGTGTTTCCGGGCGGTTGCACACCCTCTGCGTCGCCCTGTTGTACAGGGTCGGAAGACGTTGCAGCGCGCTGAGGGGCAAACCGGTAGATATTCCCGTGCGCGGGCGGACGCTCGGTGGCCGCGCGACGGGTCGCTAGCGTCGGGTGCTGAACTGCATGCGGCGGCCGCCCATGGGGGGCATGACCGGCGGCGGAGCCTCGAGCCCGAACTGCCACCACGTGGGCTCGTACGGCTTCATCTTCAGGCGCTTGTCGTTCTGGAGCTGGGCGAGGCTGCCCTTGAGCTTCTCGTCCTTGGGGTTCTGCTCTACGCCCCGGGCGAGCACGCGCAGCGCGCCGTCCTTGTCCTTGTTCTGCATCAGGCACCAGGCATAGGCCGCCCAGACAATGGACTCCTTCTTGCCGCTCTTCGTGGCGGACTCGAACGCCTTCTTCATGGCGTCGAAGTCCTTACGCTGGAAGTACAGGGCGCCTTCCATGGCCTTGGCCATGTAGTTGCGGCCGCTGCCCTTCTCGAAGGCGGCCTTGGCGCCCTCATGGTCCTTCACCATGTACTTCAGCATGCCGATCTGGGAGTGGAGCTCCGGACCGACCAGGAACTGCCACTTGTCGTAGACGAGCCCCTGCTCCAGCGTCTTCACCGCCCGGTCCACCCGCGACTGGGCGTCCTTCTGGCTGGTGGGCTGGGACTGGAGGTCCTTCTGGACCACCGTCATCAGCGACTGCACGCGGCTGGCCACCCGGCGAGCGAGCACGATGTAGGTGCCGACGAGGGCCAGGATTCCGGGGACGAGCCCCGCCCAGATGGAGAAGCCGGCCACCTTCACCAGGAGCGCGACGGCGATTCCCACACCGAGGGAGATGAGAAGGTTGTACATGGGGGGCCCCTCTTAGCGATGTGCGTGGAGCACCGCAATCTTCGGATGCACTTGGTTTCAAGTCGCGGTATACGTCTGCTCGTCGCGACAGCAGGGGGCCCTCTGTCGAAATTGGTAGACGAGGCGGACTCAAAATCCGCTGCGGCTGACCCCGCGTCCCGGTTCGAGTCCGGGGAGGGCCATCATCCGAAGGGCAGGACCGGCGAGGTGGTCTTCCGCTGGAAGCGCCCGGTCCTGGTAAAGGACAGGCTCCAGCAGGTAGGGGCGGCGGAGGTCCCCCGTTAATGAGGGTGTTGCTGGTCGAGGATGACGCGAGCCTGCGGGAAGGCATGGGCGAGCTCATCTCAGAGCTCGCGCAGGTCCACGCGGTCAGCACCGGGGAGGAAGCGGTCGAGGCCCTCGAGGCCGGGCGCTTCGTCCTGGTCATCAGTGATCTGCGCATCTCCGGAGGTGAGCTGGGCGGCCGGACGGTCGTCGAGGCCGCCCGGAAGCGTCATCAGGCGGTGGCCATTGTCAGCGCCGCGACGCCGGACGAGGTGATCCAGGCCGTCCAGCCGCAGGTGGCGGACGCCATGCTCCTCAAGCCGTTCCAGATCGACGACATCTACGCCCTGGTGGAGCGCTTCATCGCGCTGCGTCAGGACGTGGAGCAACTGGCCACCCAGGGGCAGCGGCCTGCCGCGAGCGTCTGGTCGCCGCGGGGCGCCCACGTTCAGATCGCGCGGGAAGACGCGTTGAGGGCAATGTGGGTGTCCGTGACGGCCGGCGGCGACTTCGGCTGGACGTTCCACCCGACGCCCTCGGGCGTGGGGGTTCAGGTGGTCGAAGGTGTCCTCGAAGTGGATGACGTGTCGTACTCGGCGCCCGGATATTTCTTCCTGGGGGCCGGGCAGGCGCCTCGGATGCGCAGCCCGGAGGGCTGCCTGGTCGTGGCAGTGGGACTGAAAGGGCAGGGCTGAGGCAACGTGGATTCCGTCTGGCCGGTAACGCCCGTAGACCCGGACCGCCTGGGTCGTCCTTCCCGTCGTGGTGCGACGGCGGCACTCGAAGCGCACATCGCGGTGCTTCGCGGCGAGCCTTTGAAGGCCGCGCTTGCCAACGCCTTGCGAGAGGCCAATGGCCTGGGCGGCCAGGAGCGGCGCTTCGCCGCCATGGCCGTGCGCGAGCTGTCCCGGCACCAGCGCTTGTTGGACCTGGCGGCCCGGTTGCTGGGCCACACCATGGGTAAGGTGGGGTTGACGGAGGACCAGGCGCTGGTGCGCTACGCCCTCTGGCGCCGCATCTTCTGTGGTGAGGGCTGGGCCCGCATCGGTCCCGAGGTCCGCTTGCCGGGGCCCGTGCGTCCGCGCACCATCAAGGACGATCTGCTCCAGCGCGTGGTGGAACAGCCGCTGCCGGAGGCGCCGCTCCCGGAGTCCCAGACGGAGCGGCTGGCCATTCGCTACTCGTTCCCCAACTGGTTGGTGCAGCGCCTGGCCCAGGTGTACCCGGAGGATGTGCTGGAAGGGCTGCTGGCGTCGCTCGATGAGGAGCCGTCGCTGCACTTCCGCGTGCGGCCCCCGGGGACCCGGGACGCGGTGCTGGCGGCGCTGAAGGAAGAGGGCGTCAACGCCGAACCGGTGGCCGCGGCGCCGGATGCTGTGCGGGTGACGGACTCCAGCCACCGCGTCTTCGAGACTCGGATGATGAAGTCCGGCCGGCTCCAGGTGCAGGACGTGGGCAGCCAGCTCATCTCCGAGCTGTGCCGTCCCCGGGAGGGCTCGCTGGAGGGCTTCACCGTGGCGGACGTGTGCGCCGGCGCGGGCGGCAAGACGCTGGCGTTGGCGGACTTCGTCGGGCCCCAGGGCAGGGTGCTGGCTGGGGACCGTTCGCGGCGTCGGCTGGCTGAGGCGCGCGAGCGCGTGCGCCACTTCTCTCTCCGGCAGGTCGCCTTTCCGCATCCGCTTCCGCTGTCCGACGCGGACGTCCTTCTGATCGATGCGCCGTGCAGCGGCACGGGTTCCCTGGCGCGCGAGCCGGATCAGAAGTGGAAGCTCACCGCTCAGGAAATCGCCAAGTACCAGGCCACGCAGTCAGAGTTGCTGGATGAGGTGTCACGCCAGGCGAAGCCGGGGGCACTCATCGTCTATGCGACCTGCTCGGTGATGCCGGAGGAGGACGAGGCGGTGGTGGAGGCCTTCCTCGCGAAGCATCCGGACTTCACGCTGGAGCCGGTCGAGGACGTACTCGGCGCGGAGCGGGCGGCGCTCGCCGCGCAGGGGCCCTATCTGAAGGCGTTGCCTCCCAAGGTTCCCGGGGGAGGATTCTTCGCGGCCCGGCTGCGGAGGACAGGGGCGGGGCCGGGTTGACAGGCTCCGAGAACGCACGCTACGCAATCGTTGATTTCTCAAGGAGTGTGACTGACTTGGCGGCCGACTCGAAGCAGTCCGAGGTGGTGAAGCAGATCAACGAGGCCTTCCAGGCGGCGCAGGACCGGTTGGCCCAGCTTCGCGAGGCCGTGGAGCGCAACACGGACCTGGCCCGGGCGAACGCTCGCACCACCGTGTTGAAGGATCAGAAGGAGAAGGCGCTCAAGGAGTTGGGCGAAGCCGTCTGGCGTCAGGTCCAGAAGGGTCGGCTGGACCTTCCGGCGGGTTTCGGCGTCGCCCTCAAGGCGGTGGAAGCAGCGGAGCAGGCGGTCGAGGCCCACGCGCGTGAGCTCACCGACCTCCTCCGGGAAGGGGAAGAAGTGGCGCAGCGGTTGAATGAACAAAAAAACGCGCCGAGGCCTCAAAGAGTTCTGGTGCCTGGAGCGAAGAAACGGTAGAAGGCACCCACTTCGCCGGTCGGGCCGCTCCCCAAAGCGGCTCAGCAGCAAAAGACGGGGCTATAGCTCAGCTGGGAGAGCGCTTGAATGGCATTCAAGAGGTCATCGGTTCGATCCCGATTAGCTCCACTCTGAAATGAAAAGGCCCGCCAGGGAGACTTGGCGGGCCTTTTGTATTGAAGCGGTAGGCGACACCCACAGCAGAAGACGGGGCTATAGCTCAGCTGGGAGAGCGCTTGAATGGCATTCAAGAGGTCATCGGTTCGATCCCGATTAGCTCCACTCTGAAATGAAGAGGCCCGCCAGGGAAACCTGGCGGGCTTCTTTGTTTTCCACCGAGCCGATTACGCCTTGCCGGCGAAGATGGCCATCACGTCCTTGAGGAGCTTGATGGACTCGCCATGCGGACGCTGGAAGGCGTTGCGGCCCATGATGGAGCCGAAGCCGCCGCCGGCGTTGATCTGCTTGATCTCCTCCAGCAGGGCGTCGGTGCCCTTGGCCTCGCCGCCGGAGAAGATGACGATGCGCTTGCCGTTGAAGGCGGAGCGGACGACCTCGCGGACGCGGTCCGCCAGCGTCTTGGTGGGGATGCCGGCCTTCTCGAAGGCCTTCTTCGCCTCGGCCTGCTCGATGTGGTCCTGCGGCGGCTTCACCTTGATGACGTGGGCGCCGAGCTGGGCGCTGATCTGCGCCGCGTACGCCACCACGTCGATGCCCGTCTCACCCTCCTTGGACAGGTTGCCGCGGGGGTAGGCCCAGAGCACGGTGGGCAGGCCGTAGGACTTGGCCTCGGCGATGATGTCGCGGAGGTCCTCGTACTGCTCGTTGCGCGCCCCGGAGCCCGGGTAGATGGTGTAGCCGACGGCGGTGCAGCCCAGGCGGACGGCGTCCTTCACGGAGCTCGTCACCGCGGACATGGGGTTGGCCACCTTGGCCAGGGTGTCGGAGTTGTTGACCTTGAGGATGAGGGGAATCTCACCCGCGTACCTGCCGGCCACCGCCTCCAGGAAGCCCAGCGGCGCTGCATAGGCGTTGCAGCCCGACTCGATGGCCAGGTTGATGTGGTAGTCCGGGTCATAGCCTGCGGGGTTCGGACCGAAGGAGCGGGCCGGGCCGTGCTCGAAGCCCTGATCCACCGGGAGGATGACGAGCTTGCCCGTGCCGGCCAGCGTGCCGCTGTTCAGCAGCCGGGCCAGGTTGGTCAGCGTGCCGGGGTTGTCAGACGGGTACCACGACAGGATCTGCTTGACGCGATCGGTATGGGGCATGTGTGGGGATCCTCTGTCTCGGGAACAGTCGCAATCTGCTGCATGCGCCACGTCCTACCAACTCCTTTTCGCGCGCGAGTGTCACGGGTTCCACGACAGTGCACATCCCCCGTGCCTTTCGGCGCGTCCGTCCACAATCTCCGGCTGGTGCCGTGGGACGCACAACACCGGTGACGGCCCGCTGCCGAACGGACATGCTGCGCCGCCGTGAGGTTCTCGGCTATGGGGAGCTACACAAGGCGGCTTGATGCGCAGACACCTGGATCATGGCGTGACAGTGGCGCTGATGCTCGCGGCGGGCGTTGCCGGAGCGCAGCTCACCCCCGGCTCGGCCGGGACGGGGAGCAGCCCTTCAACCGGCACCGGAAGCACGCCGGCCCCCTCCACGCCCGGCACTACGCAAGCGCCGGAGACGCCGGACCTGGGGACGCCGGGCTCCGACGCGCCGACGGCGGTGCCTGGCACTGGGGCGCCGGGAGGGACGCGGCCCACGCCTCGCGTGGGGACCGGGGGGCGGGACCTGCCGCCGAGTCCGCCGGGCATTGCGCCGAGCTCGATTGAGGAGACGCCGGGTTCCTCCCAGCCGGGGCGGGCCATTTCACCCGCGCCAGCCCTGGAACCCTCCGCCGAGGCGGAGCAGGTGAAGGAGGGCGTCACGGGTGCGCCGGACTCGGAGGAGAAACCCGCGCGGAGGGAGCCGCTGACGCTGGCGCGGCTGGTGGCGCGGGCTCGCGAAGCGGACTCCCGGGTGGAGGAGGCGACGGCGGAGCTGCGCAAGTTCCAGGCGCTCTACCAACAGGCGCGGTGGGCCTGGTTCCCCAAGTTCGAAATCACCGTGGGCGCGGGAGGCCCCACGCCGGAGGCCCGCAACGACGGCCTGGGTGGACCTCCCACCACGGAGGCCACCTATAAGGGAGACCTGAACTTCGGCCGCGTCGGCGTGACGATGTTCTCCACCGGCAACGCGGTGCTGCCGCTCTACACCTTCGGCAAGCTGACGGCGCTGGAGAAGGCGGGCGCGCAGGGGCCGGTGCTGGGGGCCGCGCTCCGCGAGCGCACGCGCAACGAGGTCGGCTTCCAGGCCGCGCAGGCGTACTTCGGCTACCAGTTGGCGCGGAACGGGCTTCAGCAGATTGAAGAGGTCTCGAAGCGGTTGGAGGACGCTGCCCAGCGCATCGAACGGCTGCTCAAGGAGGACTCGGCCCAGGTGTCCGCGGTGGACTCGTACAAGGTCCGCTTCTTCCGGCAGATTGTCGAAGCGCGCAGGGCGGAGGCTCTGCAGGGACGTCAGTTCGCGCTCGCCGCCATCGGCCTGCTGGCGAACGTGGGGCCCGAAGACGCAGTGACGGTGGTGGACGAAGACCTGGAGCTCGAAGAGGACGTGCCGGTGCCCAGCCTGGAGCAGGCCATGGTGCGCGCGGAGCAGTCCCGTCCGGAATTGACGGCCGTCGCCGCCGGCATCGCCGCTCGCGAGCAGGAGGTCTTCATCCGCGAGCGCAGCTACTACCCGGACCTGGGTCTGGCTGGCTTCTATGATGTGCGCTTCACCACCAGCACCACGCGGCAGCGCACGCCCTTCGCGTTTGATCCGTACAACGACCGCACCGGGGGCGTGGGCCTGGTGATGCGGGGGACGTTCGACATTCCCATCAAGGACGCCCAGCTCGAGCAGGCCCGCGCGGAGCTGGACAAGCTGCGCGCGCAGGAGAAGCAGATTCGCGCGGGCATCCGCCTGGAGGTCTCCAAGGTGCACGGCGAGCTGGTGGCCGCCTGGAGTCGCGCCCGGGCCTTTGGCGAGGCGGAGCGGAGCGCCCGCCGGTGGGTGACGGCCGCCTTCACCGCGTTCGACCTGGGGACCGGTGACACTCGTGACCTGGTGGACGCTTTCACGGCCTATGCCCAGGCTTCAGGTGACAAAGGCAAGAGCTGGCACGACGTTCGAGTAGGTATGGCCGCCCTCGCGCGGGTAACCGGGGCGCCGCTGGCTCCGGGTGAATAACCATGCGCTCACCACAGTCTTCCCTGTCGTCCTTTCATCACTCGGAGCCCATTGAATGATTGCGTCCCTGCTTGCCGCCACCCTGCTTGCCGCCGCGCCCGGCCCACTGACGGTCGTCCAATCCGGGAATGCGGACGTGCAGAAGGCCGCCAACGCGCCCGGTGCCACCGCGCAGTCGCTGGCCACCGTCGTGGAGAAGTTCGTCGACTTCGAGGAGCTGGCGAAGCGTGCGCTGGGTGACAAGACCTGGGCCGGCCTCCAGCCCGCCCAGCGCAAGGAGTTCACCGAGACGATGACGGGCCTGCTGCGCGCGTCCTATGCCCAGAAGGCGCTGGGGCAGGCGCAAGCCCAGGTGAAGTACGGCGAGGAGGGCATCGACGGTAACGAGGCCTCCGTGGGCACCACGGTGACAGTGAAGAAGGACGCCATCCCCGTCGAGTACCGCCTGTACCGCACGTCGGCGACCGGGGCGTGGCGCATCTACGACGTCATCACCGACGAAGTGTCCCTGGTGGACACGTACAAGGGGCAGTTCCGCAAGCTGCTCGCCGACAAGGGCTTCGACGGCCTGCTGTCCACGCTGAAGAGCAAGCGGACGCAGTTGGAGAAGGAGAACGCGACGTCGGCGCAGAAGAGCGCGGGGCAGACCGCGGTCCCCTGAGGCCCAGCGCGGTCCGCGTCACGTGTCCAGGCCGAGGTGCCCTCCAGGGTGCCTCGGCCTTCGTCTTTTCAGCGCCCGCCCGCCTCGCGGTATGCGGCCAGGGTGCCGGCCAGTCCCTGGGCCAGGGGGATGGTGGGCAGGAAGCCCAGCTCCCGATTCGCGCGCTCGGTGGAGCATGTCCACGCGGGGCACCGCATCTCCCGCACCTTGTCCCGGTTGAGGATGGGCACCGTGCCGCGCAGGCGGGCCACGGCTTCCGAGCCCAGCCCCACCACGTAGCTGACCGTCTGCGGCACGGGCAGCACGGCGGGCCGGCCCTTGCCGAGCGCCCCGGCCATGGCCGTGCAGACGTCCTCCCAGGAGTGCTCCACGCCGTCGGACACGGCGTACACGCCGCGCGCCGGGTCTTCCTTCGACACCGTGGGGCCGCGATCCGCGGCCGCGAGCAGGGCGGTGCAGAGGTCATCCACGTGGATGAGTGAGTAGCGCTTGGGCCCGAAGCCGCTCTTCAGAGCCAGCCCCAGCTTGGCCATGGGCAGCAGCGACGGGAGGAACTCCACGTCACCGGGCCCGTAGACGATGGGCGGCCGGACGATGACGGACGGAACCCGGTCCGCGAACGCCCGTACCGCCTCCTCGCCGCCCAGCTTGCTGCGGCCGTAGATGGACACGGGCGCGGGCGGGTCCTCCTCGCGGCGCGGGCGCTCCGGCGTGGACGGGCCGGCGGCGGCCAGCGACGAGCAGTACACCAGCCGGGGAGGGTGGGGCAGGGCGGCCATGGCCTCCACCAGGCGGCGGGTACCCTTCGCGTTGCCCTCGATGTAGCCCTCGGGCTCGCGGGACTTGGTGACACCCGCCAGGTGCAGCACGCAGTCCACGTCGCGCACGGCTTCGGCCAGTCCCGCGCCCGTTGTCAGGTCCGCCACCACGAAGCGGGCGCCCAGTCCCTCAAGGGGGCCACGGCGCGAACTGGCACGCACCATGAGGGTCAGCGTGTCGCCACGTTCCACGATGCGGCGCGCGAGCCGCTGGCCAATGAACCCGGTGCCGCCAGTGAGCAGGAATCGCAAGGAAGACTCCTCGGAGTCGGGCTGTGGTCAGAGCGCGCGCGTGTAGACGCGGTACGTCTTGGAGCGCTGGGCGCCCATGGACTCGATGGCGCGGTTGACCAGGTGGTTGTCCTCGAGCGTCCAGGAGATCTCCCCGCCCACGTAGCCCAGCCGCTTCGCCGTGCGCAGGGTGTCCAGGTACAGGATGGCGTCCAGGCCGCGGCGCCGGTAGCCCTCCTTGATGCCGAGGATGATGAGGCGCAGCCGGTTGATGCGGCGCGAGGCCAGCGCCAGCTTCACCAGGCCGATGGGCAGGCCGAACGTGGTGAGCCGCCCGTTGGCCGCGCGGATGGCCTGGTTGGCATCCGGCACCGTCAGGGAGAAGGCCACCGGCTCGCCCTGGACCTCCGCCATGAGCGCGAGGTCCGGCCGGACGACCGTCTTGAGCTCCTTGGCCAGGTGGTCGAACTCCGCATCGGTGAAGGGCACGAAGCCCCAGTTCTTCTCCCACGCCGAGTTGTAGATGTCGCGGATGCGCTTCACCTCGGCGTCCAGGTCCTTCATGTTGACCGGACGCACGACGACGCCGTCGCGCACGCGAATCTTCTCCGCGATGCGCACCACCTTCTCCGGCGGCTGCGCGGACGACGACAGCTCGTAGGCGTACAGGTCCTTGGCCTTCGTCAGGCCGCAGGCCTCCAGCAGCGCCGCGTAGTAGGGCGGGTTGTGCGGCATCATCACGGCGGGCGGCGTATCGAAGCCGTCGATGAGCAGGCCCCAGTCCTGGTTGGAGGACAGGTTCGCCGGCCCCAGCATGGCGTCCATGCCCCGCAGGCGCAGCCAGGTCGCGGCGGATTCCAGCAGGGTCCGGGCGACGCCCGCGTCATTCACGCACTCGAAGAGACCGAAGAAGCCCTCCTTCGTGCCGTGAATCTCCATGTGCCGCGGATTGCGGATGGCGGCGATGCGGCCCACGACGTCCGGGCCGCGCCGGGCGAGGAACAGCTCCAGTTCGCCGTACTCGAAGAAGGGGTTCTTCTTCGGGTCCAGGAAGTCCCGGCGCTCCATCTCCAGCGGAGGAACCCAGTGCGGGTCGCTCCGGTAGAGGGCGTAGGGGAGTCGGATGAACTGCATCCGCTCCGCCTCGCCGCGGACAGGGGTCACCTGCACGTCCGAGGGCATGGACGAAGACGCGTGGGTTGGCTCGGCGTGGAGGGCCATGGGCGGTTCAGTTCCGGTCGGAGTGGGCGCCGTTGCGCATGAAGAAGTGAGCGCCCTTCTCCAACAACAAGCCCGGCAGCTCGCCGCGCTTCTCCCACAGCTTCATCGGCGCGTTGCCCAGCTTCCGCAGGTCCTCCGGCTGGAGATTGGCCGCGCGCCACGTGAGCTGCTCCACCGCGTCGAACAGGCGTCCGGCCACCTCGCGCGACGACATGCGCGACAGTTGGTCCAGGGTGATGCCGCCCTTGTCCGCCAGCAGGCCGTTCGAGCCCGCGGCCCACTTCTCGCTCGCGCGGTTGGACAGGATGCGGGTGCCCGGGCGGGCAATCTGCACCGGCTCGTAGACGGAGGGGCGCGTCTCCGGAATCACGCCCAGCTTCCGGCCAATGGTCTCGAAGGTGTCGAGCACGCGGTCCAGTTGCGCGTCCGTGTGCGTGGCCATGTACGAGGTGCGGATGAGCGCGTGGCCCGGCTCCACCGCCGGCGGAATCACCGGGTTGGCGAAGACGCCGGCCTCATGCAGCGCGCGCCAGAATCGGAAGCACTTCACCTGGTCGCCGATGTGCACCGGCACCACCGGCGTCACCGACACACCCGTGTCGAAGCCCATGGCGCGGAAGCCGTTGTGCATCTTCTCCGCGATGTCCAGCAGGCGGGCGCGGCGCTCCGGCTCCGCTTCGATGATCTCCAGCGCCTTGAGCGCCGCGGCGATGGAGCCCGGCGTCATGGACGCGGAGAAGATGACCGAGCGCGCCTTGTGGCGGATGTAGTTGATGACCTCGAAGGGACCGGCCAGCACGCCGCCCAGCGACGCGAAGCTCTTGGAGAAGGTCCCCATGACGAGGTCCGTCTCCTTCTCCAGGTCGAAGTACTCGGAGGTGCCCCGGCCCCGCGTGCCCAGCACGCCCATGGCGTGCGCGTCATCCGTCATCACCCGCGCGTTGTAGTGCTTCGCCAGCTCCACGATGCGGGGCAGGTTGCAGATGTCGCCCTCCATGGAGAAGACGCCGTCGGTGACGATGATCTTGCCCGCGTCCGGATCCGCCTGGGACAGCAGCTGCTCCAGGTGGTCCATGTCGTTGTGGCGGAACTTGCGCTCGGTGGCGAAGGACAGGCGGATTCCGTCCACCAGCGACGCGTGGTTCTGCCGGTCGCTGAAGACGATGTCGTGCCGGCCCAGGATGGACGCCAGCGCCAGGTTCGTCTGGAAGCCCGTGGAGATGACGATGGCGGACTCGCGGTTGAGGAACTTCGCCAACCGCGCTTCCAGCTCCTCGTGCAGCGCCAGTGTGCCGTTGAGCAGTCGCGAGCCGGAGCTGGTGGTGCCGAACTTCTCCGTCGCCTTGATGGCCGCTTCCTTCACGCGCGGATCGGCGGACAGGCCCAGGTAGTTGTTGGACCCGACCATGATGACGCGCTTGCCTTCGATCTCCACCTCGGTGGCACCGTGCGACGCTTCGATGGCACGGAAGTACGGATAGAGACCCGTAGCCTTCGCGATACGGTAGTCCTTCCAGTTACGGCACTTGTCGAAGACGTCGCTCATGGGTGATCGGTCTTTCTCTCAGGCTGCGTCGGGAGGCATGGACCGGCCCGGGAGCCTGGGGCTCTCCAGTCGCGACTCCCCCGATTGAAGGAACGTTCCGCTTCGGGGATTTCTGCGTCCGGCGGCCTCCCACGGGGGACGCGGGGCCGTGAATAAAGAGGGAGCGCGGCAGTGTCAAGGCAAGCGCCGCGCCGTCCATCCCGCTGTCGCCCCTCGTATCCGGGCTCGCCTTGACAGCACTGAGACTTTGATGGCACCCCGCCGTCTGACACACGGTGTTCTCCAGTCGATACTGGAGCGCAAGGTGTGCATCGGGCTGCACACCTGCAGTGGGCGTGACGCGCCTGGAAGCCCTCCGCTTCACCCGCTGTTCAAGGACGCCGCTGACTGGCCGGGAATTTGCTCGGTCGCCGGTCCCCGAGGAGTCGACGTTGACCAGGTCACAACGGTGGTTCGAAGGCTTCATCCAGGCCGCGGTCTCGCGTCCCTGGCAGGTGTTGCTCGTGTTCTCACTGCTCGCGCTGGGCGGTATGGCACTGGCGTCGCGCTTGGAGTTCCGCGGATCGTTCGTGGAGTTGCTCCCTCAGGGATCCCAAGAAGTGCGGGATCTGACACGCGTGTCAGAGAAGGCAGGCGGGGACGGCTACCTGGTCCTCGTGGCAAAGGGAGACACTCCGGAGCGCCTGGAGGCATACGCGGCCGAATTGCAGACGCAATTGGAAGCGATGCCCGAGGTCCGCTACGTCGAGCACCGCTATGACGTGGACTTCTTCCGTCGAAATGCGCTGCTGTTATTGCCCATCGAGAAACTCGCTGCGCTGCGCCAGGACCTGACGGCGCGTGTGCGTTACGAGCGGCAACGCGCCAACCCGTTCTTCTTCGATTTGGGGGGCACGTCGGAGCCGCCGGACTTCGAGGCCATCGCGAAGAAGTACGCGCCGGACGCGCCCATGCGCGCGACGTTGGCCAGCGCGGACGGCACTGAAGTCTATTTGATGATCAAGCCGTCCGGGACGGCCGGGGATTTGGGGTTCGCGCGGCGCTTCGTGGACCAGGCCATGGGCACCGGAGGCACGCTCGCGGCGCAGCGCTATCCGGGCGTGACGCTGCAAGCCACGGGCAACTTTCAGGGGCGCATCGAAGAGGACGCGGTGATGCGCGGCGACCTGTCGCGCGCCGGTACGTTGTCGGCGCTCATCGCGGTGGGACTCATCCTGCTCGCCACGCGGCGTGTCGCGGCGCTGGCCGTGGTCGGCATCCCCGTCATGGTGGGCGTGGTGTTGACGTTCGCGGCGGCGCAGCTCGCCATTGGCCACCTCAACATCGTGACGGGGTTCCTCGTCGCCATCTTGATTGGCCTGGGCATCGAGTACGGCGTCCACCTGTGCATGCGGTACTGGGAGGAGCGGCGCGCTCACCCGGCCCGCGAGGCCATCGTCACGGCGGTGCGCGGCACCTTCAGCGGCGCGGTGACGTCCGCGGTGACGAACGCGGCGGCGTTCTTCGTGCTGCTGCTGGCCCAGTTCCAGGCCTTCAACCAGTTCGGCCTGCTGGCGGGCCTGGGCGTGCTGCTCGCCGTGCTGGCGACGTATGCGATGGGGCCGTCGCTGCTGGCCCTCGCGGAGCGCCTGCGCCCGGCCCGCGTGGACGTGGCGGCCGAAGCCACCGCGCCCCAGGTATCCCAGCCGGAGCGGGCGTGGCGGCGCTGGCCCACGGGCGCCATCGCCGTGCTGGCGCTGTCGGTGGTGGGCTTCGCCGCGTTCTCCGTCTCCGTGGCGCCTCAACTGGGCTTCGAGACGGACATGCGCAAGCTCAAGGGCGAGTCCCCGGCATCGCGCCTGGATGACCGCGTCACCGAACAGTTGGGCCAGCCCCTCAACCCGGCCATCTTCCTGGTGGATGACGTGGCGCAGGCGGCGCAGGTGGAGGCCGTCATCGCGGAGGTGAAGCAGCGCAACGGCGCGGACTCGGCCATCCTCGACTCCGCGTCTCTCAACGACTTGTTGCCTACCGATGTAGAGCGCCGGGAGGTGGAGCTGGCGGCCCTGCGCGAGGCCTTCCAGGGCCTGGAGGACCTGCCCGCGGAGCTTCGCGAGGACGCGCGGCTCCAGGAGTTCCAGCGGATGCTGGAGGCGAAGCCCTACGGCCTGGATGCGTTGCCGGTGGAGGTGCGCCGGCGCTTCGAGGCCACGGACGGGAAGGGCACCTTCCTGCTCCTGTTCCCCTCCGTCTCCAACTCCGACACCGAGGAGCTGCGGCGCTGGGCCACGCAGATCGACCAGGTGGTGGAGGGCGTGAAGGCGCGCGGCATCGACATGGCCGTGCTGGACAGCAACCGCATCGCCGCGCGCATCTTCGCGCTGGTGAGCGCGGACGGGCCGCTCATCCTGTGGTCCGCCGCCGCGGTGGTGTTCGTCGTCATCCTGGTGAGCCTGCGCAGCTTCAAGCGCGCGTTGCTCGTCACCGGGCCGCTGTTCCTGGGCATGACGTGCCTGGCGGGTGGCATGTACCTCTTCGACGTCCAGCTCAACTTCATCAACGCGGTGGTCCTGCCGAACCTGCTGGCCATCGCCGTGGACAACTCGGTGCATCTCTTCCACCGGTACGAGGAAGAGGGGCCCGGCTCGCTCGGCAAGGTGGTGCGCCACACGGGGCTGGCGGCCGTGGTGGCCACGCTGTCCAACGCGGCCGGGTATGGCGCGCTACTGGTCGCCAACCACCAGGGCCTGCGGAGTATCGGTCAGATTGCGCTGCTGGGGGTCATGTGCACCTTCTTGGGGACCACGGTCTTCTTCCCCGCGCTGCTTGCCTTGCTGGAGCGGTGGAGGGGGCGCGAGAATGTGGTGGCGGGGAAGGGAGCGGTCGTTCAGAGCCTCGAACTCGGCGATTCTGGCGCGCAAGCCGCGCCGCCGGGGGAGCGTAAGTCGGCGTGAGTTCCTGGGTTTCCCAAAGCGTTCGCGGTGAGGCGGTGCGCGTCCAGCTCACCACCGTGGACCTCATCATCGTCGTGTCCTGCGCGTTGGCTTCGCTGCTCCTGCTGGGGCCGGGCCGGTGGGCGCCGGATGCGCTGCGCTGCGCGGGATTGTTCGCGGTGGTGGGCGTGGGGCCGCTCGTCCTCCGGACGCTGGCCGCGTCGTTCCCGGGGCACCGGTGGATCCATGTCCTCGCGGATTGGTGGCTGCTGCCCACGGCGGTGATGACGCACGGCTGGCTGTCTCCCGTGGTGGACACGGTGAACCCCCTCCTCAAGGACGCGCAGTTGGTGGCGGCCGACCAGCGGCTCTTCGGCATGCAGGCGGCGGTGGTGCTGTCACGCGTCGTCCCGGCGTGGCTCAACGACATCCTGCTGGTCTGCTACTACGGCCACTTCATCTGGGCGCTGGTGATGGGGCTGGTGCTCTACCGGCGCCCGGGCGGCGCGGAGTACGACGAGTACCTCACCGCGTTGGGGCTGCTTTTCTTCCTCAACTACGCGGCCTATGCGCTGGTGCCCGCGGTGGGGCCTCGCTACTTCCTGGTCGACGCGTTCGATGGGCCACTCCAGGGCACGCTGGCGCCGCTGCTGGATTCACTCATGCGCAAGCCGCTGTTCGCGCGTGACTGCTTTCCGTCGGGACACACCGGCGCCACGATGTTGGTGCTGTATTATGCTTGGCGGTTCTCCCGCCGCGTCTTCTGGGTGATGTTGCTGCCGGGCCTGGGGCTCATCGCTGCCACGCTGGTGGGCCGTTTCCACTACGCCACGGACCTGCTCTGCGCGGTGCCCATGGTCATGGTGGTGACGGGGCTGGCGCTGGGCGTTTCCCGGGCGGCCCGGCAGCGCGAAGTGGCGAAGGACGCGCGTTCCGTGCCGGTGGACGCTATCGTCAGGCCCTGAGCGCCCGGACGTTGGCGGCGCGAGGAGCCGACGTCCATGTCCAGGCCCGTAGCCGCGCAGCGAGTCACCCGGTTCGCCACTACTGTCTTCTCCGAGTTCAGCGCCCTGGCCGCCCGCCACGGCGCGGTGAACCTGGGGCAGGGGTTCCCTGACTTCGACGGCCCGGCGGCCATCAAGGAAGCGGCGCAGCGCGCCATCCGCGACGGGGGCAACCAGTACGCCATGGGCGCGGGCGCCCGGGAGCTGCGCGTGGCCATCGCCGAGCACTCGGCGCGCTTCTACGGCCAGACGGTGGACCCGGACACCATGGTGACGGTGACCAGCGGCGCCACCGAGGCCATCCTCGACACGCTGCTGGGGCTGGTGGACCCGGGCGACGAGGTGGTGGCCTTCGAGCCCTTCTACGACTCCTACGACGCCAACATCACCTTCGTGGGGGCCACCGCGCGCTTCGTGCCGCTGCGCCCGCCGGACGCGGACCACGCGCAGTGGTGGTTCGACCGGGACGAGGTCCGCGCCGCCTTCAGCCCGCGCACCCGGCTGCTCATCCTCAACACGCCGCACAACCCGACGGGGAAGGTGTTCACCCGCGATGAGCTGACGTTCCTGGGCGAGCTGTGCGCCGAGTTCGATGTGAAGGTCCTCTCCGACGAGGTGTACGAGCACCTCGTCTTCGAGCCCGCGCGCCACCTGCGTCCGGCCACGCTGCCCGGGCTGGCCGAGCGCACCGTGACGGTGAGCAGCGGCGGGAAGACGTTCAGCCTCACCGGCTGGAAGGTGGGCTGGGTCATCGCGCCGCCGCCGCTGCGGGACGCGGTGCAGCGGGCCCACCAGTTCGTGACCTTCGCCACCGCCGCGCCGCTGCAGGCCGCCATGGCGGAGGCGCTGCGGTTGCCGGACGCGTACTTCACGGAGCTGACGGCGTCCTACGCGGCGAAGCGGGAGCGGCTGCTCACCGGGCTGCGCGAGGCCGGGCTGACGGCGTTCGCCCCGGAGGGCAGCTACTTCATCCTCGCGGACATCACGCGCCAGGGCTTCGCCGATGACGTGGCCTTCTGCCGCCACCTGGTGTCCAAGGTGGGCGTGGCGGCCATTCCGCCCAGCGTCTTCTATGGCCCGGCGCACCGGCACCTGGGGCAGGGGCTGGCCCGTTTCGCCTTCTGCAAGACGGATGCGGTGCTGGACGAAGCCGTGCGCCGCCTGCGCGCGGGCCTGTCGCCGCGATGAGCTTCTTCGGAGAGCTCTACCTTCGCAGCACGCTGCCGTTCCTGTCGGAGGCCGTCACCGCGCGTGAGGCGGACTACCTGGCCCGAGCCTTCGCGGACGTGGCGGGGCCGGCGCCGGTGGTGGACCTGGGGTGCGGCCATGGCCGCCACGCGGCGCGGCTGAACGCGGTGGGGCCTCTGGCGGGGCGCGTCATCGGGCTGGAGTTGGACGCACTGTCGTTGGCCATGCGGCGCCCGGGCTTCCCGGCGATCCAGGGGGACCTGCGGGCCCTGCCGTTTCGCGAGGCGTCCCTGGCGGGGGCCTACGCGTGGTACTCGACGCTGGCCGCCTTCACGGACGCCGAGCACATACACATCCTCCGCGAGGTCGCGCGCGTGCTGCGGCCAGGAGGACGGTGGGTGTTCCAGACGGTGCCGTTCGAGCGACTGGCGGCGTCCCCCGGGGCGGCCTTCCGCGAGACGCTGCCGGATGGAAGCGTCCTGGAGGAGGAGAGCTGCTTCGACGCCTCGACGGGGCGGGACGAGGGACGTCGGACGCTGACCTCCCCGGAGGGTCGATGCCTGCGCGCATCCTATTCCCTTCGTTACTATCCCCTTGCGGATTGGGTGCGGCTGTTGGAAAGCACGGGATTTTCCGTCGTCTGGGTGCACGGTGGCCTGGCGGGTGGTCCGCTGGACGCGCAGTCAACCGACCTGATCGTGGGAGCGGAGCGGCGCCATGGCTGAGATGCAGGAACACTCCAGGGCGAGGTTGGGCTGGCTGGGCCAGTTGCCCAAGCAGGTCGACGTCTACGAAGTCGGTCCCCGGGACGGCTTGCAGAACGAGCTGCGCACGCTGCCCACGCGGGACAAGGCGCGCCTCATCAACGCACTGGTGGCCGCGGGGGAGAAGCGCATCGAGGTGACGTCGTTCGTGTCACCCAAGTGGATTCCCCAGCTCGCGGACGCCGAGGAGCTGCTGCGGCTGGTGGGCCGTCGCGACGGCGTCGTGTTCTCCGCGCTGGTGCCCAACCTCAAGGGCCTGGAGCGCGCGAAGGAGGCGGGCCTGGAGGAGGCCGCCGTCTTCATCTCCGCCTCCGAGGCGCACTCGAAGAAGAACATCAACAAGAGCATCGCCGAGGCCGTGGTGGGCGCGCGCGAGGTGACGGCCTCCGCGCTCCAGGCGGGCATGCGCGTGCGCGGCTACCTGTCCACCGTGTGGGGCTGCCCCTACGAGGGTGACGTTCCGGTGGAGCGCGTGGTGGACATCTGCCGGCAGCTCGTGGACGCGGGCATCTACCAGCTCAGCCTGGGAGACACGATTGGCATCGGCACGCCGCGCCAGACCGAGGTCATCCTCGAGGCGCTGCTGAAGCACATCCCCGTGGAGAAGCTGGCGCTGCACCTGCACGACACACGCGGCACCGCGCTGGCGAACGCGCTCGTGGGCCTGTCCGCGGGGGTGACGACCTTCGACGCCAGCATTGGCGGCCTGGGTGGGTGCCCCTACGCCCCGGGAGCGGCGGGGAACCTGGCCACCGAGGACGCCGTCTTCATGCTCCACGGCATGGGCGTGGACACAGGCATCAACCTGGACCGGCTGGTGGAGGCCGGGGAGATTGCCCAGGAGCTGATTGGCCGGAAGCTGGCGGGCAAGTACCTCCAGGCCGCGCTGGGCGAGCGTGAGAAGAAAGCCGCCCGCCGGGCTCAGACGTGAGCGGGCCCTACCCAGTGTCGAGGTCATGAAATACCCGGCAGTCCTAAAATCCGGGCATCATCGAAAAATTCTGTTCGGACTTACGTTTCGAGGTGGTGAGCGGGTAGGGTTGGGGTTGTTTTGACCCCGCTTGCTGCCTCAACGGAAAGTGCCGGATGAACGTCTCGCTCGATGCCGACGTCCTCGCGAGACGTTCGCAATCCCTGTTCGACACCCACCAGGTGGCGCTGAGCCGTCGCACGGACCGGATGTTCGCCGTGCTGATGGGGCTCCAGTGGGTTGGCGGGCTGGTGGTGGCCCTGGCGCTGTCCCCCCGCACGTGGAGTGGGACGTCCAGTCAGGTCCATCCACACGTCTGGGCGGCGGCCGGCCTGGGAGCCCTCCTGGCGAGCCTGCCGGTGGCCATGGCGTGGGCGTTGCCGGGTCGGGAGGTCACGCGCTTCGTCATCGCCACGGCGCAGGCATTGGTGTCCGGGCTGCTCATCCATCTGACGGACGGGCGCATCGAGACGCACTTCCACATCTTCGGGTCCCTGGCGCTGCTGGCCATGTACCGGGACGCGCGGGTGCTGTTCCTCTACTCGGCGCTGGTGGCGGTGGACCACCTGCTTCGCGGCCAGTACTGGCCCCTGTCCATCTTCGGCGTGGAGTCCGCCAGTGCCTGGCGCGCGTGGGAGCACATCGGCTGGGTGGTGTTCGAGAACGTGTTCCTCCTGATTGGCGGGCGAGGCGCGGTGAAGGATGCCCGGGCGCTGGCGGCGCGACAGGCCTGGTTGGAGTTGTCTCAGGGAGAGGTTCGCACGCGCGTGGTGGAGCCGCTGGTGGACTCGGCGCGGGCGCTGACGGAGGCGACCCATTCGCTCGTGTCGAGCACGGATGACCAGCGCGCGATGCTGGCGCGCCAGTCCGCGGCGCTCACGGATACGCAGGTGGCGACGAACGAGATGCAGCGGGCGTCTTCCACGGCCTCTCATCAGGCGGATGCCATCCTCGCCTCCACGCTCCAGGCGGGGGACGTGGGGGCTGACGCCGAGGCCATGCTGGGCCAGAGCATGGAGGGCCTGGAGGCCATTCGCGCACAGGTGATGGAGATGGCCGGGCTCCTGCGTGGATTGGACGGCCAGGCGCGGCAGCTCTCGAGCGTCACCCTGGCGGTGAAGGACCTGGCGGACCAGTCCCACATGGTGGCGGTGAACGCGGCCATCGAGGCGGCGCGCGCGGGAGTGCACGGCAAGGGCTTCGCGGTGGTGGCCACGGAGATGCGGCGGCTCGCGCAGCAGTCCGTCCGGGCGGCGGGGCAGGTGAGCGGCATCCTGGACACCGCGCACCAGTCGATCCAGCACGTCGTGGAGCTCTCCCTGGTGGGGGCGGAGCGGATGGCGCGGGACATCGAGGTGGTGCGCGCGTCGGGAGAGCGCCTGCGGGGGCTGTCCACCGTGCTGCGCACCAGCACGGAGGGCGTGCAGCAGATTTCAGTGGCGGTGGCGCGACAGGCCGCGGGCGTGGCGCGGATCTCCGGCGCGGTGGATGAGCTGTCCGCGATGATGAAACAGACGCTGGGGCGTGTCGAACAGACGACCACCGCCGCCCAGACGCTTCGCGTGGTGACGGGCCGTGTCCATGGCGTCATCGACACCTATCAAGGCACCAGGACGGATGAGGTGCCGCCAGCGAACGATGCGGGCCGGGTGATTGCGTTCAGACGGGACGCTTAAGCGGGCGTCCGCCGCGTGTGAGGTTGCCGGCCGGGGCGCGCGGTGTCGCCGCGCCCCGGAGCCCGCTCCTTCGCCTCAGTGTCCGTCGAGCATGGACTCCAGCCGGTCCTGAAGTCCGAGGTGGGCGGCTGCACTCACCAGCATCCGCCGCTCCTTGCGGTCGATGCGGCCGTCCACCAGCGCCATCTCCACGATGTTGCGCAGGAACACCTCCGCTTCGGGGCTGCCCTTCTCCACGAGGCGGTCGAAGAGCTGTGGCCCCATGCTCAGCGCCAGCTCCACGTTGTCCCACACCACGCCCCAGCGCTCCGAGCACAGCTTCAGCAGCTTGCGCTCCGCGGACGTCACCTCGCCGTCGGCGGCGGCGATGGCGGCCATCATGTACAGCAGGCGCTGCCGCTCCTGGACGTCCATCACCGCGTCCTCGGGCTGCGGCGTGTGGTCATGGCCACCCATGCGCTGTTGCGGCGCGGACTGGCGTGGAGGGAGGGCCCGGAACCGCGCGTCCTCGGCCGCGTTCCACGCCTCGAACGTGCGCGCCGCCGCGAGCACCCAATCCCGCTCACCGGTGGCCAGCGGCGTGCCGCAGTATTCGCAGTCCGTGGCGGCGCTGTTCGTCAGCGGCGCGTTGCACTGTGGGCACCGGTTCGTGGACATGCCGTTGGCGGTATTCGTCTGCGCGCCGTGCTTGCGCGTCAGCGTGAAGATGTAGCGCTGGGGCACGGTGGGCAGGGAGCGGGGCCGCTCGCTGGCGGGACCCACGCCCATGCGCGCGCTCCAGCGAATCTCCACGTGCGCCACGTCCTGGCCCTGTGGGTCCACCTGGAACGCACGCACGTCCGCGGAGCCCACGGCGCACTCCAGGAACACGCGGCGGAACCCCTGGCGTCGCAGGCCCTCCAGCTCCGTTTCCAGCCGTTGCACGGTGTCCGTCCGGGCCACCTTGGCCAGCGGCTTCGTGTCGCCGCGGCTCTGCGCGTCAATCCACTTCCAGAACAGCAGCGACGCGCGGTCCTCCAGCATCTCCAGGTTGAGCGCCGGGTCCGACTCACGTGCCTGCATCAGCCCGTCCACCGTCTTGTGGTACGGCGCGTGCTCGATGCCCTGCGTGATTTCGGACAGCGTCCAGTCGTAGTTACCCGAGTTCACCACCGCGCCGCAGAACTCGCAGCTATTGGCCGCGCCACCGTTGAACGGCGCGCCGCAGTTGGGGCACTTGCCCTGGAACAGGTCCGCGCCGATGCGCGTCTGCGCCCCCGGCTTGCGCACGAAGGTCCAGACCTCCGTGAAGGCCTCGCTGGGGACCTTGCGCGCGGCCTCGGTGGCCTGCGCGTCGCTGAAGGACACGGGCACGTCGGTGTCTCGCATCCGCGCGTGGACACGGACGTGGATGCTGTCGAACCACTGGCTCTGGTCCAGGCCGATGAGCTGGAGGTCCAGCACCTCGAAGTCGGTGATGGCGTCCCGCACGCCCTGCGCGCGCATGAGCTCCAGTTGCACGCCGAAGCGCTGGAAGGTGGCGTCCGACAGGAAGGGCCGCACCGGCGTCATGTCCCGGAGGAACCACGCCTGCTGCAGCTCCATGAACAGCCACTTCGTCTTGTCGAGCATCGGCTCCAGCTCGAAAGCGGGGTCCTTCAGCTTCAGGGCGTTCACCCAGCCTTGCACGTCACGCTGGGACACCTGGGTGCGCTGATACGCCTCGCGCTGCTCCAGGGCCTTCCGGGTGGTGGCGTCCGGGTGCAGGTTGCGGCGGTACAGCCAGTATACGATGCCGCCAATGCAGAGCAGCGGCAGCATGACCTTGGGGTAGCGGAAGACCAGGCTGAAGAGCTGGTAGACGACCCAGAGCGCGACGCCGTCCCCGTCGCCGCCGCCGCGGCCACCACCGTTGCCGGACGAGGGGCGGGAGTAGTGCTCGCCGCCACCTCCGCGTCCCAAGGCTTCGAGCGGAAGCAGGAGCGCCACGTAGGCGATGGCGGGCAGCCAGGGGGCCCACCGGGAGAGTCGGTGCGAGATGGAGCGCAGAGGCGTGGCCATGTCCCCCCATGCTAACCGTTTCCGCCTTGCCAGACCCGGCTTATGGCCGCACTCTGCCGCGGCTCAGAGCAGCCCGCCTGCCAGGCCGGGAAAAGGGGAGCGAACATGCCGGAATTCAAGGTCGACGCACGCGGTCCCATCGAAATCTGGACCATCGACGGCGAGAGCCGCCGCAATGCCATCAGCCGCGCCATGCTGAAGGAGTTGGGCGAGCTGGTGACCCGCGTGTCTTCCAGCCGTGACGTGCGCGCCGTCGTCATCACCGGCGCGGGCGACAAGGCCTTCTGCGCCGGCGCCGACCTGAAGGAGCGCGCCACCATGGCCGAGGACGAGGTCCGCGCCTTCCTGGACGGGCTGCGCCGCACCTTCCGCGCGATCGAGAAGAGCGACTGCGTCTTCATCGCCGCCATCAACGGCGCGGCCTTGGGCGGTGGCACAGAGCTGGCGCTCGCGTGTGATTTGCGCGTGGCCGCCCCGGCCGCGGAGCTGGGTCTCACCGAGGTGAAGCTGGGCATCATCCCCGGCGGCGGAGGCACGCAGCGCCTGGCGCGCCTGGTGGGCCCGGGCCGCGCGAAGGACCTCATCCTCACCGCCCGCCGCATCAACGCCGCAGAGGCCTTCAGCGTGGGCCTGGCGAACCGATTGGCGCCGGAGGGGCACCTGCTGGCCGTGGCGTACGGGTTGGCGGAGTCGGTGGTGGAGAACGCGCCCATCGCCGTGGCCACGGCCAAGCACGCCATCGACGAGGGCACGGGCCTGGAGCTGGACGATGCGCTGGCGCTGGAGCTGCGCAAGTACGAGGAGATTCTCAAGACGGAGGACCGCCTGGAGGGCCTGCGCGCCTTCGCGGAGAAGCGCGCGCCCGTCTACAAGGGCCGCTAGCCCGCACGGACGAAATCGGGGACGGAAGGCCCGGTACTCACCGGTGCCCCGTCCCCGAAGTGCGTCACGTCACATGGCGCGAAGGCCACGCGCGCCGGTCAGGCGTTCGCGGTGCGCTCCTGGCCCATGTTGACGTTCTGTTTGTTCATGTAGGCCGTGGCCTTGTCCTTCACGGTGGTCCGCAGCTCGGTGCCCGTCTTCGGGGCCAGCAGCAGGGCCGCCACGCCACCCGCGGCCACGCCGAGGAGGAAGATGCCCAGGCCGCCCAGGCCCGCGCGCGCCGGCTTGTAGGTGGTCAATCCGACATGCCGCAGCACGTCATCCGGCTCGAAGTCATCCCAGCGGTTCCGCGCCACGCGCGGCAGGTCATTGATGAGCTTATGGGCCAGCCACTTGCGGTACAGCTCGCTCCGGGCGATTCCCTTGGCCATCCACTTGCCTTTCTTCGCTGCGAACATGCGTCCCTCCTGGGCCCGATGGTTGCCGGGTGCGCATCAATCGCGAGCACGCCCCCGTTGAGCACCAAGGTAGGCAGGGGAGCCTGGAGCGGCATCCCCTGCGGGGACCGTTCTGCGCGGTGCGTCGTCTGCCTGTCACGCCGCGCCGGTCCCTCAGCGAGAGGGCAGCCAGCCGTAGCCCTTTCTGCTATGTGCCACGGGCCATGTCCCAAGACTCGAGACTGCTGGAGAAGATCGCCCAGGTGGAGAAGGGTGGCGCGCAGAAGTACCACGCCAAGAACGCGGAGGCGGGCAAGCTCTTCGCCCGCGAGCGCATCCGTCTGCTGGTGGATGAAGGCTCCTTCGTGGAGGACGCGAAGCTCGCCAACAACCTGGACCCGGACCTGCCCTCGGATGGTGTCGTCATCGGCGTGGGCAAGGTGGCCGGGCGCACCGTGGCCATCATGGCCAACGACTCCACGGTGAAGGCCGGGAGCTGGGGCGCCCGCACGGTGGAGAAGATCCTCCGCATCCAGGAGACGGCCCGAGACCTGCGCTGCCCGCTGTTCTACCTGGTGGACTCCGCCGGTGCCCGCATCACCGACCAGGTGGAGATGTTCCCCGGGCGGCGGGGCGCCGGCCGCATCTTCTACAACGAGGTGCACATGTCCGGCTTCGTGCCGCAGGTGTGCCTGCTCTTCGGCCCGTCCGCCGCCGGTGGCGCGTACATCCCCGCGTTCTGCGACCTGGTCATCATGGTGGAAGGCAATGCCTCCATGTACCTGGGCAGCCCGCGCATGGCGGAGATGGTCATCGGCGAGAAGGTCACCCTGGAGGAGATGGGTGGCGCGAAGATGCACTGCTCCATCTCCGGCGTCGGCGACGTGCTGGTGAAGACGGAGCAGGAGGCCATCGAGGCGGCGAAGAAGTACATCGGCTACTTCCCGGAGAACTTCTCCCAGGCGCCGCCGCGCGCCGAGCCCAAGGCCCCCAAGGCCGGCGGCAAGAAGGTGGAAGAGATTGTCCCTGTCGACCAGAACAAGCCCTTCAACATGCATGAGCTCATCAACGAGCTCATCGACGAGGGGAGCTGGTTCGAGGTGAAGAAGCTCTTCGCCCAGGAGCTCGTCACGGGACTGGCTCGCATCGACGGCCGCCCGGTGGGCATCGTCGCCAACCAGCCCAAGTACAAGGGCGGCGTGCTGTTCGTGGACAGCGCGGACAAGGCGGCCCGCTTCATCTGGCTGTGTGATGCCTTCAACATCCCGCTGCTCTATCTGGCGGACGTGCCGGGCTTCATGATTGGCACCAAGGTGGAGCGCGCGGGTATCATCCGCGCCGGCGCGAAGATGATCTCCGCGGTGTCCGAGGCCAGCGTGCCGCGCATCTGCGTGGTGGTCCGCAAGGCCTACGGCGCCGGCCTCTACGCCATGAGCGGCCCCGGCTTCGCCCCGGACGCCACCATCGCGCTGCCCGGAGCGATGATCGCCGTCATGGGCCCGGAGGCGGCGGTGAACGCTGTCTACTACAACAAGATCCAGGAGCTGCCGGAGGCCGAGCGGCCCGCCTACGTCCAGAAGCTGCGCGACGAGTACAAGCAGGACGTGGACATCTACAAGCTGGCCAGCGAGCTGGTCATCGACGACATCGTCCCGGGTGACCGGCTGCGTCAAGAGCTCACCCAGCGCTACAGCGTCTACTCCCAGCGGCATCAGCCCCGTGCGGAAAAGAAACACGGTGTCTATCCGGTTTGAGTAGGTAGCGTTACCCCACCTCCAAGGCCCGGGCTGCGCTTGGGCCGTCTGCTATAGATCCTGCTGACACCATGGATTTTGACCTTCCAGAAAGCCATCGCGCCCTCCAGTCCTCCATCCGTGACTTCTGCGAACGGCGGGTGAAGCCGTATGCCCGTGAGTGGGACAAGGACGAGACGTTCCCCATGGAAGTTGTCCGGGAGCTGGGGCAGCTCGGGGTGATGGGCATGCTCGTCGCCGAGGAGTTCGGCGGAGCGGCCATGGACTCGCTCGCCGTGGCGGTGGCGGTGGAAGAGATCGCCCGCTACGACGGCTCGCTGGCGCTGACGGTGGCCAGCCACAACGGCCTGGGCACCAGCCACCTGCGCGTCTTCGGTTCGGACGCGCAGCGCCAGAAGTACCTGCCCAAGCTGGCCACGGGTGAGTACCTGGGCGCATGGGGCCTGACGGAGCCGGGGTCCGGCTCGGACGCGTCGAGCATGAAGACCACGGCCATGCGCAAGGGCGACGGCTGGGTACTCAACGGCGCCAAGATGTTCATCACCCAGGGCACGGTGGGTGACGTGTTCGTGGTGCTGGCCGTCACCTCGCCGCAGAAGCGGCAGAAGGGCATCACCGCCTTCCTGCTGGAGAAGGGCCTGCCGGGCTTCAGCCAGCGCGCCATCCACGGGAAGCTGGGCATGCGCTCGTCGGACACGGCCGAGCTCGTCCTGGAGAACGTGGAGGTGCCGGACTCGGCGCGCGTGGGTGAGCTGGACCACGGCTTCATCGACACGATGAAGATCCTGGACCGCGGCCGCATCACCATCGGCGCGCTGGCGGTGGGTCTGGGCCGGGGCGCCCTGGAGGAGTCCATTGGCTACTCGCGCGAGCGCACCGCGTTCGGCCAGCCCATCAGCGAGTTCCAGGGACTGCGCTGGATGATGGCGGACATGAAGACGGAGCTGGACGCCGCCCGGCTCCTGGTCCACCGCGCTGCCAAGCTGGCCGACGAAGGCAAGCCGTACTCGCGCGAGGCCTCCATGGGGAAGCTGTTCGCCTCCGAGGCCGCCATGCGGGCTTGCAACAAGGCCGTGCAGATCCACGGTGGGTACGGTTACACCCGCGAATTCCCGGTCGAGCGCTACCTGCGCGACGCCAAGCTGTGTGAGATCGGCGAGGGAACCAGCGAGATCCAGCGTACAATCATCGCCCGGGAAACCTTCAAAGGGGCTTGATGGACACCGCGCGGCTGGAAGGTCTCGGGCTGCAGTTGCGGGAGGACGCGGCCGGCACCGAGGCGGTGCTGGACCTTGAGTCGTCCCCGCTGGTCAATCCCGTCACCCGGGCCTTCATCCCAGAGGTGACCTTCCAGGTGATGGGGGACCGTCTCATCCCCATCGCGCCGCCCGCCGTGGTGGGGCTGGCCCCCATTCTGGTGGGCGCGCTCAGCGACGTCGCCGACATCGAGGCGCTGCTCGCGGACGCATTCAACGAGCACATCTTCCACGTCCAGCGCCGCTCCGCGGAGCTCCAGGTGCTGGGGCTGACGCCGCGCGTGGAGCCGGAGACGCTGGAGCTGTCCACGGAGGTCGTGGACGGTGAGCTGGCCGTCACGTTGGTGTCGGACCGGCTGGGCAACTTCCGCGTGGCCCGCGTGGCCCGGGGGAAGGAAGACCTGGCCACGGGCGGCGGCCACACGCTGGAGCTGTCGGAGTTCCGCGAGCGGGCGGCGCTGACGGGCTACCTGGTCGCGCTCTTTGGTGAGCCGGCGGCCCGTCCTCAGGCCGCGCCGGTGGGCGCCGGGCTGGTGCGCTTCTCCGACATCGTGGAGAAGTTCGGCGCGGAGGCGCTCTTGCCTCCCCGCAGCAGCCTGGAGCTGCTGGCGCAGTTGCAGGTGGAGGGCCGCCCGTACCGCTTCGCCGCCGCCAGGGTGGCGGGCCGCACCTTCCGGGGGCTGCTGGCGGGGCCGCAGGGCAAGGAGTGGGCGGGTCGGTTCGAGCTGGATGAGTTCCCAGGCATCGTGCGGATGGTGGCGGACCTGTTGAAGGTCCCTCCCGCGGCCGTGAGGCTGGTGGGCCCGGACGCACCTCAGGAGTGATGCGTTTGAGTGGTGCGGACAAGATGAGCCCGTCCGAGCGGGTGCAGTTGTTGGAGTCGCGGTTGGGGTTGAGCTTCTCCCGGATGGAGACGGCGCTGGAGGCCCTGACGCACAAGACGTACGTCAATGAGACGCGGGACAAGGAGCTGAAGGACAACCAGCGCCTGGAGTTCCTGGGCGACTCGGTGGTCAACCTGGCCGTCAGCCACCGGTTGATGGCGCGCTGCCCGGGGCTGCCCGAAGGCGACCTGACGAAGATGCGCGCCCGCGTCGTCAACGAGGACGGCCTGGCCCGCGTGGCCCGGACCATCCCGCTGGGCGACCTGCTGCTGCTGGGGCGGGGCGAGCTCATGTCCGGCGGCCGGGAGAAGAACTCCGTCCTGGCGGACGCGCTGGAGGCCGTCTTCGGCGCGGTGTTCCTCACCAGCGGCCTGGACGCCGCGGTGACGCTGGTGGACCGGTATTTCGCGGACCTGCTGGACGAGGTCTCCAGCGGCCAGGGGCGGCTCGACTACAAGACGCTGCTCCAGGAGATGGCCCACGAGCGGCTCAAGCTCCAGCCCCGCTACCGCGTCGTCTCGGAGTCCGGTCCGGAACACTCCAAGGTGTTCGAGGTGGAGCTGATGCTGGGGGAGACGGCCTTCGCCCGGGCCACCGGCCGGAGCAAGAAGGAGGCGGAGCAGTCCGCCGCGCAAGCGACGCTGGAGAAGCTGCGGGAAGACGCTGCGTGTCCCACCTCCCCCCCGCCCGGAACGCCGCGACACGACACCCCGGCGTGAAACCCCTTGGATGGGGCAGGGGGCGGCGCGTAAGGTGCCGCGCCGACATGCCCCCCGCCTCCCTCCGAAAGACGCTCGCGCTGGTGACCTGCCTGCTGGCGGGCTCCGTCCTCGCCGCTGATTCCGGCAAATGGACCCGGAAGGCCGCGGCCGGCAAGGACCTCTACGCCACGCTCCAGACGAGCGAGGGCACCATCGTCGTCCGGCTCTTCGCCAAGGACGCGCCCAAGACGGTGGCCAACTTCGTGGGCCTGGCCGCCGGTGAGAAGGCATGGCGGGACCCGAAGACGGGGAAGATGTCGAAGGAGCCGCTGTATGACGGCACGGTGTTCCACCGCGTGATTCCGGGCTTCATGATTCAGGGCGGGGACCCCACGGGCACCGGCTTCGGCGATCCGGGCTACCGCTTCGCGGACGAGTTCCAGAGCGGCCGCACGTTCGACAAGGTGGGCCTGCTGGCCATGGCCAACGCGGGGCCCAACACCAACGGCAGCCAGTTCTTCATCACCACCTCCACGCCCGGACACCTCGCCGGCAAGCACACCATCTTCGGTGAGGTGCTCAGCGGCTATGACGTGGTGGAGAAGATCAGCAATCGTCCTCGGGACAACCGGGACCGCCCGCGCACCGCGGTGGTGCTCACCCGCGTGGTGCTGGGCGACAAGGCTCCCGCGGGCGTGACGGCCCCCGCGGCGAGCAAGGGAGCGGCGCCCAAGAAGGACGCGGGCGCGAAGACGGTTTCACCAAGGCCGTGACACATGACCGGGTTCGTCCTCGGACGGGCCCCCACACGGGAGGGTAGCATGGGATTGTTGGACGAGGCCCGCGCGGGCAATGACCTTTACGCCACCTTCGACACCACGCAGGGGCAGATCGTGGTGAAGCTGTTCGCGAAGGATGCGCCGAAGACGGTGAGCAGCTTCGTGGGCCTGGCGACGGGCGAGCTGCCCTTCCAGGACCCGAAGACGGGTGAGAAGACGCAGCGCCCGTACTACGACGGCATCATCTTCCACCGCGTGATTCCGGGCTTCATGATTCAGGGCGGTGACCCCACGGGCACCGGCCGCGGCGGCCCGGGCTTCAACGTGGACGACGAGTACCAGAGCGGCCGGACCTTCGACAAAGTGGGTCTGCTGGCCACGGCGAACATCGGCCGCCCCAACACCAACGGCAGCCAGTTCTTCATCACCACGTCCAAGCCGACCTACCTCAACAACAAGCACACCATCTTCGGTGAGGTGCTCAGCGGCTACGATGTGGTGGAGAAGATCGCCGGCGTTCCGCGCGACGGGGATGACCGCCCCCGCCAGCCCGTGGTCATCAACAAGCTGACCATTTCGACGACCCAGCCGTAGCCTGTCCGATCGCCGCCCGTCCTGGCATGACCGGGCGGGCGGTGGGTTGTTATAGGCGCTGTCCAGACGTTCCCTTTTCGGGCCTCCGCGGTACGCGGCGTCCCAGATCACCTCCGAAGCAATGGCCCCCCCCAAGACACACCGCAGCGGCTTCGCCGCTCTCATCGGGCGCCCCAACGTGGGCAAGAGCACGCTGCTCAATGCACTGACGGGCGAAAAAATCGCCATCGTCTCCCCCAAGCCCCAGACGACGCGCAACCGCATCCTCGGCGTCGTCACCCGTCCGGAAGGACAGGTGGCGTTCATCGACACGCCGGGCATCCACCAGGCCAAGGGCGAGCTGAACCGCTACATGGTCGAGGTGGCGCTCCAGGCGGCGGAGGAGGTGGACCTGGTCCTCTTCCTCATCGAGCCGCCAGCGAGCGAGAAGCCCGAGGTGAGCCCGGGCAACCGCGCCATCCTCGACCGGCTGCAGAAGATCGGCAAACCGACCTTCCTGGTCATCAACAAGATCGATAGCGTCCCCAAGTCGCAGCTCCTGCCGCTCATCGACCTGTACCGCCAGGAGTTCCCCTTCGCGGAGGTGGTCCCCATCTCCGCCCGGGAGAAGGACGGCGTGGAGCGGCTGTTCCACACCGTCCTGGGACACCTGCCGGAAGGCGAGAACGTCTTCGACGAGGATATGCTCACCGACCAGCAGGAGCGCGCGCTGGTGGCCGAGTACATCCGCGAGCAGGTGCTGCGGCACTGCCGCCAGGAGATTCCGTACTCCACGGCCGTGGTGGTGGACATCTTCGACGAATCCGAGCGCGAGCCCCGGCCGGGCACGCCGCCGAACCAACTGGGCGGGCTCATTCGCATCGCCGCGTCCATCTTCGTGGAGCGCGACAGCCAGAAGGCCATCATCATCGGCAAGCAGGGGCAGATGCTGAAGACCATTGGCACTGACGCGCGCAAGTCCGTGCAGCGGTTGCTGGGCGCGCATGTGTACCTGGACCTTCGCGTCCGCGTGGAGCCGCGCTGGAGCGAGCGCCCCGAAGGCCTCAAGAAGCTGGGATACGACTGAAATGAAGCCCCTGGTCGCAATTGTCGGACGCCCCAACGTGGGCAAGAGCACGCTGTTCAATCGGCTGGTGGGCCGGCGCATCGCGCTGGTGCAGGACGAGCCCGGCGTGACGCGGGATCGCCACTACGCGGACGCGGAGTGGGAAGGCCGCCAGTTCACCTTCATCGACACCGGCGGCTTCGTGCCCGGTGACGAGGACCAACTCCTCCAGCAGGTGCGGGAGCAGGCGCAACTGGCCGTGGACGAGTGTGACGTCATCGTCTTCGTCACCGACGCCCGGGCGGGACTCACCGCCGCGGACGAGGCCGTGGCCAACTACCTGCGCAAGAGCGGCAAGCCGGTGGTGCTGGCCGCCAACAAGCTGGACAACACGTCCGGGCAGATGCAGGCGCTGGCCGGTGAGTTCTACCGCCTGGGCCTGGGCGACGTGCAGGCCCTGTCCGCCGAGCATGGCCTGGGCATGCAGGAGCTGTTCGACTCGGTCGTCGCCAGGCTGCCGCCCAAGGAAGAGGGCGAGGACGCGGAGGCGCCGCCCGACGACGGCATCATCCGCCTGGCCATCATCGGCCGGCCCAACGTGGGCAAGAGCACCCTGGTCAACGCCATCCTGAAGGAGAAGCGGGTGGTGGCCAGTGACGTGGCGGGGACCACGCGGGACCCGGTGGACTCCGAGCTCACGTACAAGGACCGCAAGCTGCTGCTCACCGACACGGCGGGCATCCGGCGCAAGAAGTCCATTGCCCAGCGCGTGGAGCAGTTCTCCGTCGTGGCCGCGCTCAAGGTGATGGAGCGCAGCGACGTGGCGGTGCTGCTGATGGACGCCACGGAGCCGGCGGTGGACCAGGACGCCAAGCTTGCGGGCCTGGCCGAGGAGCGGGGCCGCGCCCTGGTCATCGTGGTGAACAAGTGGGACCTGGTGGGCGCGGACCAGCGCCGGCAGGAGACCTACCGCGAGTCCCTCAAGCACTCACTCAAGTTCGTGGGCTACGCGCCCATCCTCTTCACCTCCGCGCTGACGGGCTCCAAGGTGGAGAAGGTCGTGGATGTGGCGACGGAGCTCGCCGACCAGTTCCGCTTCCGGGCGCCCACCCCACAGCTCAACCGGCTGCTGGACCACATGGTGGACAACCACCCGGCGCCCATCGTCCGGGGCAAGCCGCTGCGCATGTACTACATCGCCCAGGTGGCCGCGGCGCCGCCGACCTTCACCATCACCGTGAATCATCCGGACGGCGTTCCGGACATGTACAAGCGGTACATCACCAACCAGCTGCGCAAGACGTTCGACCTGCGCGTGCCCATCCGGCTCATCTTCAAGGGCCGGCCCGGGCAGGCCAAGCGCGAGGCCCGCAAGCGGCCTCAACGCCAGGGGAAGCGCTGAGGCGTCAGTGCGTTGACACTCGCGGCGCGCGCTCCATACAGTGCGCCGCTCTTTAAAAGAGGTTTCCAGACGTGGCCGGAACCACCAAGACCGAGAAGATTCGCCAGAAAGAGCTCAGCCAGCCGGACTCCTTCCAGAAGGTGGGCACCGAGGCGAGCGACTGGCTTGCGCAGCGCCAGAAGATCATCGGGCTCGCCGCGGGCGTGCTCATCCTGGGCGGCGTGGGCGTGGCCATCGCCAGCGAAGTGTCCAAGCGCGGTGAGGAGAAGGCCTCTCAGGCGCTGGGACAGGCGCTGACCGTGCTCGACCGGCCCGTGGAGGGCGTGGAGCCCGCGCAGCCCGGTGACACGGAGCCCCCCTTCAAGTCGGTGAAGGAGCGCGACGAGGCCGTGGTGAAGTCGCTGGGCGAGTTCCGCCAGCAGCACGGCGGCACCCCGGCCGCGGTGACGGCCGCCCTGGCCGAGGGCAAGGCGCAGTTCCGGCTGGGCAACTACGCCGCGGCGCAGACGGCCTTCGGCGAGTACCTCAAGGGCGCGGCCCAGAACGATCCGCTTCGCGCGGAGGCCTTCGAGGGCCAGGGCTACGCGCTCGAGGCGGACGGCAAGTACGAGGACGCCATCAAGGCCTTCGAGCAGATGGGCGCCGCGGGTGGCCCGTTCCTGGTGGGCATGGGCGACTACCACAAGGCCCGGATGCTCATCCTCCTGGGCAAGAAGGAAGAGGCGGCCCAGGTGCTGTCGAAGCTGACCACGACGCAGCCGAACACGGCGGCGGCGCGTCAGGCCGGTGAGCGCCTGGCGGTGCTGGCGTCCGAAGGTGTGAAGGTTCCTGCCCCGGAGGCTCCGGCGGCTGCACCCGTTCCGGACGCGGGGTAGAAACACACGCCATGACGATGCGGCTCGTGAGCTGGAAGCGTTGGCTGGGTGGCGCTGTGGCGGCAGGGCTTCTGGGCGGCTGCGGTGGCGTGCGGTACTACGGCAACCCGGAGTTGCCCCGGCCGCCGTCGAACACGCCGCTGGAGTACTTCTCCGTCAATTGGTGGGCGCCGCTCGCGCCCCCGCAGACGCTGGAGTACGGGCCGCGTGAGACGGCGACGCCGGCCTATGACGCCGTCAGCCGGACGACCGTCGCGCTCACGCGGGACGGGTTCGCCCGCGGCGTGGGTCCCGACGGCCAGGTGAAGTGGAAGTACAAGACGGGCAGCCGCTTCAACGCCGGGGCCCGGGTGGTGGACGGCGTGGCCTATGTTCCGGGCGGGGACGGCGTGCTGTACGCGCTGGACGCGGCCTCGGGCGAGGAGAAGTGGAAGTACGTCGCGGGTGAGGCCCTGGCCACGGTGCCCGTGGTCGCGAATGGCCTGGTGCTCGTGGCCTCGGAGAGCGACACGCTCTTCGCGGTGAAGATCGCGGATGGGCAGTGGGCCTGGCAGTACCGCCGGGATCCGCCCACCGGCTTCACCGTCCGCGGCGCTTCGCGGCCCCTGGTGCGCGAAGGCGTGGCCTACGTCGGCTTCTCCGACGGCTTCGTGGTGGCGCTCAGTGTCGACGACGGCGGTGTCACCTGGGAGCGCTCGCTGTCCGGCGCTGGCTCCGAGTTCCTGGACGTGGACAGCAGCCCGGTGATGGACGCCGCCGGGCAGCTCTACGTCGCGTCGTACAAGAGTGGCATCTTCGCGCTCGAGTCGGAGTCGGGCGACCTGGTGTGGAACACCGCCGTGGCCGGCATGACGTCGCTGCTGGTCAGCGGCCAGGTGCTCTTCGCCGCGGGTGACGGCCGTGTGGATGCCTACCTGGCGGAGACGGGACGGCTCCTCTGGTCGCATCCCCTGGGGGAACGGGCAGCCTTCGCTCCGGTGTTCGCCCAGGGAATGCTGCTCGTGCCCACGTCCAGTTCGCTGCTGTTCCTGGAGCCCAAGACGGGGCGCTCGCGCGTGTCGTGGAACCCCGGGAGTGGCATCACCGCGCCGCCCTTCGCGGCGGGCAGGCAGGTGTTCGTGCTGTCGAACAACGGCTACCTGTACTCCCTGAACATGAACGGGATTGACGGGTGATGGTTCCGGCTCGCAGGACGGTCCGCGTGGTGGCGGCGCTGATTCCGCGGCCGGAGGATGGACGCCAGTTCCTGGTGCAGCAGCGGCTCCCCGGTGGAAGCCGCGCCTTGCTGTGGGAGTTCCCCGGCGGCAAGGTGGAGGCCGGGGAGACGGACGCGGCCGCGCTGGCCCGTGAGTGCCGCGAGGAACTGGACGTGGAGCTCGCCGTGGGCCGGCGGCTCTGGGAGGGCCAGCACTCCTATCCGGACCTGACGGTGGAGTTGGTGTTGTTCCTGGCCCGGATTGTCTCGGGCGAGCCCCGGCCCCTGGGCGCCCACGCGCTGGCGTTCCACACGCCGGCGCAGATGCAGTCACTGCCGTTCTGCGAGGCGGACATCCCGCTCCTGGACGACCTGGTGGCGGGAAGGTTGGGCGCGCTCGATTGATGCTGCAGCGGACGTTCCAGCACATCCCAAATGTCGGTCCCTGGCGGGAGAAGGATCTGTGGTCCCGCGGCATCCGCACCTGGGATGACTTTCCGGAAGCTGGCCAGGGGGTGGCGCTCAACCGGAAGTCCGACGACGTGGCCCGGGCGCGCATCGCCGAGGCGAAGGACGCGCTGGCCCGCCGGGACTTGCGCAAGCTCGCGGAGCTGCTTCCGGGCCGGGAGCACTGGCGGCTGTACCCGGAGTTCCAGGACGACGCCGTCTATTTCGATATCGAGACGGACGGCCGGGAGGCCCAGGCGCCCACGGTGGTGAGCCTGTTCGATTCGAAGGGCCTTCACGTCTTCATCCAGGGCCGGAACATGGACGCGCTGCCGGAGGCCATGGCGGCCCGGCGGCTGTGGGTGACGTTCAACGGCTCGTGCTTCGACGTACCTGTCTTGCGTGACTACTTTGGCCCCGCGCGATTTCCGGTGCCGGATGCGCACATCGACTTGCGGTTCGTGACGCGGCGCCTGGGCATGGGCGGTGGCCTGAAGGAAATCGAAGGGAAGATTGGCGCCGAGCGTCCGCCGCACATGAAGGGCGTGAATGGCTACGACGCGGTGCTGCTGTGGCGCGCGTACCAGCGCCGCGGCGATGTGGAGGCCCTCCGGTTCCTCGTCGAGTACAACCTGTACGACGCCTTTCAGCTCCGGACGCTGATGGACGTGGCATACAACCGCGGCGCCGACGACTTGAACCAGGATGTTCCCCGGCTGCCAGTCTTCGAGCGTGGCGACGTGCTTTACGACGTGAGCCGCATCATCCTGGAGTTGGGGCCAACCGAGCGCGATCTGCAGACCCTTGCTCGCGTCCGGGCCATGGAGCAGGGCGGCTGAGCGGGCAGGGTGACTGTGCCCGGTTCACCGTCCTGGCAGCGGCCGTGCAATCGCGAGTACCGGACGGTGAACACCTGTGCGTGCGACGTGTCGCGGTTTGGTGGAATGACCTGGGGAGGCGTTTGTAGGTTGAAGGGTCCACCTACGGAGGAATGAATGAACGACCCGACGAATCCGACGCCGGCCGAGGTTCCCGAATCCGCTCAGAGCTCCAAGAGCAAGACGCTGGCCGTCGTCCTGGGGCTGGCGGGCCTTGCGTTGGTGGCGTCGTATTTCGGTCTGCGGCGTCAGGAATCACTGCCCGTGGAGGAGGTGCCCACGATTCCGATGGAGCCTGTTGGCGAGACGGCCGCGGCGCCCCCGGCGATGCCCGAAACGTCGCTGCCGGAACGGGACGCCGAGGTCCGCAGCCTGGCGAGCCAGCTTTCGCCTGACCCCGAGCTCGCGCGGTGGATGGACGAAAAAGACCTGGTACGTCGCTTCACGGCCGCGGTGAACAACATCGCGGAGGGTTCGAGCCCGCGCACGGTGCTCGGGTTCCTGGCGCCCACGGGGGCTTTCCAGGTGACCCAGGTGGACGGCACCACGGTCATCGATCCGGCAAGCTACGCACGCTACGACACCGTGGCCCGCGTGATTGGCTCCATCGACACGCAGTCCGCGGCCAGCGTGTACCGTGAGCTGAAGCCGCTGATTGACCAGGCCCACGCGGAGATTGCGCCGCCGGGACAGACATTCAGCAGCGCCTTGAGCGCGGCCGTCCAACATCTGCTCAAGGTGCCCGTGCAGGAAGGTCCGGTGGAGGTCGTTCCCGAAGGCGCGCTGTATGCCTATGCGGCTCCGGAGTTCGAGGGCCTGAGCCCCGCGCAGAAGCATCTGCTGCGCATGGGGCCCCAGAACATGCAGCTCATCCAGGCCAAGCTGCGGGAACTGAAGAGCTCGCTGGGTCTGCCGCCGGTCGCGGACCGCTGATTCAAAGCCAGTCCCGGGCCGCCCAGCCTCAACGGCGTTTCTTCTTGCCGGCGGGCTTGGGCGGAGGGGCTGGCTTTTCCTTTTCGCCAGCGATTTGAAGGGTCTGGCGGAACTCGTCGACGTCACGGCCCAGGCCGTCGGTGAACGCGGTGCCGGTCTGGGCATCCACGACCAGGGTGTACTTGAAGCCGGACTTGAGCGGCTTCGGGAGCTGGATTCGGTAGACGAGGCCGGTTTCGGATTCCTCGACGTCGTCATCGGACACCATGGCCCGGTCGACTTCGTCGAACAGCCGGACCCGGTAGTTCTTGAGCGGGCTGGACGTCCGGAGCTCCAGGAACGACGTGGGCTCAATGATGGTGGCGTCGTCGGGGGCCGGGGCGATCTCCGTGAGGCCCGCGGCGGCGATTCCAGCGTCCTCGGCGAGGCCTGCGTCGTTGGCGGGTGCCACGGAGGGGGCGCTGGGCGGCGCCTGGTAGCTGAGTGAGAACCGGGTCGGCGGCGGCGTCGCGGGAACCTGAGGGATCTCGGCGACCCCTGAGTCCGGGGTGGCGGCCGGCTTGTCCGGGCAGCCCGAGAGGACGAGAGCGCCACAGCATGTGGCGGCGACGAGTCCGAATCGAAGAAGACGCATGTGGCGGCCACGGTATGCGCCTGGATGGACGCCGGAAAGCACCGAGTGCCGGGCAGCCAGCCGGGCCGTGGGTTGGCGGCAATGGGCTCGCGGATAACCGTCCAGGACGTGACCTCTCCCTCTGAAAGAAGGTCCGATAACATGCGTTATGTAAACTAAGCGGGCGCGAAACCTGGGGTCGATTCAGGCCGTTCCCCGCCCTGGTTTCTGGGCCGTCCGGGCCGGTTTCGGGTCCGTCGATTGCAGTCGAATCCGGCAAGATCTCCACTCCCGACGCCCGCCATGACCTTCTTCGATTCGCTCGCCGCGGATGTTCGCTTCGCGCTCCGCACCTTCCGCCGCTCACCCGGCTTCGTCGCCGCCGCCGTGATGTGCCTGGCGCTGGGTATTGGCGCCAACGCCGTCATCTTCAGCGTGGTTCACGGGGTCCTCCTCCGGCCGCTGCCGTACGCGGAACCCGAGCGGCTGGTTAGTCTCGTCGAGGTGCGCCCCCAGGGCTATGGCGGCCCGGTGTCCTGGCCCACGTTCTGGGCCTGGCGCCAACACAGCCCGGCCTTCGAACAGATGGCGGCATTCACAGGCGGCGGCGTCACCCTCCAGGCCCAGGATGCGCCTGAACGCCTCCAGGCTCTTCGCGGGACGGCTGACTTCTTCACGGTTCATGGCGTGCCGCCCTTGCTGGGCCGGACTTTCGCGCTCGACGAGGACCTGCCCGGCCAGGCCCCGGTCGCGGTCCTCAGCGAGCGCCTCTGGCGCGCCCGTTTTGGCGCCGACCCAGCCGTCCTCGGCCGTTCCGTGAGCCTGGATGGCCTGGCCCACACCGTCATTGGCGTGATGCCCGCGTCTTTCGATGCGTCCACCGACGTGTGGCTGCCCCTGGTGGCTCCGCCGGACGCCGCCGCTCGGACCCGGTCCACGGTGCTGACCCTCCGGGCCCGGCTGGCGCCAGGCGTTTCGCTGGCCTCCGCCGAGGCCCAGTTGAAGCAAGTCGCCGCGAACTCCGCGGCGGCCCAGGCGGAATCCCACCGGGACCGGAGCGCCCGGGTCATTCCGCTCGATGAAAGCCAGACGCAGTCCTGGCGGGCGCCGCTCCAGGTCCTGCTGGGCGCCGTCGCCCTGGTGCTCCTCATCGCGTGTACGAACGTCGCGAATCTGCTGCTGGCCCGCGCGGGCACCCGGCGGCGCGAGCTGGCCGTTCGTCTGGCCCTGGGCGCCAGCCGGGCCCGGGTCGTCCAGCAGCTCCTGGTCGAAAGCCTCCTGCTGGCGTTCCTGGGCGGCGTGCTGGCGGCCTTGCTGGCGCGTTGGGGCCTGGACGCGCTGCTCGCCCTGGCGCCGGAGAGCCTGCCCCGGCGCCAGGACATCGTGTTGGACGGAACGGCCTTCCTGTTCCTCCTCGCAATCACCAGCGTCAGCGGCCTGGCCTTCGGGCTGCTTCCGGCCCTCCAGGTCTCCCGGCTGGACGTCCGTGGTGGGCTCGCCGCCGCGGGCGATGGCAGCACGGTGCCGGGTTTCGGCCGTCGCCTGGGGGCCTCGCTGGTGGTTGTGGAGATCGCCCTATCGCTGGTGCTGCTCGTCGGCGCGGGCCTGCTCGGACGCGGCTTTCTGCACCTGCTGGGGACTTCCACCGGACTTGCCCCTGGCCAGGTCCTCACGCTGCACCTGTCCATCCCAGACGACCGGTTCTTCAAGGATGGCGCCCTGGACGCGGAGCTGCCGGGACGGCTCTTGGAGCCGGTGCTGGAGGCGGTTCGCGCGCTCCCGGGCGTCACCGCGGCGGGCATGACGTCCGTGCTCCCCATCCAACGGGCCTGGAACAACGCTCGGTATCAGCTCGAAGGAGCGCCTCTGCCAGAGCCCGGCGACGAACCTCGCGCCGAGCGCCGCGCCTCCAGTCCGGGCTACTTCGCCGCCATGGGCATCCCCCTTCGCCAGGGGCGCGATTTCACGTCCCTGGACGCCGCGCCGGACCAGCCCGGCGTCGTCATCGTCAATGAAACCCTGGCCCGCCGGCACTTTCCGGCAGGAGGTGCCCTGGGCCACCAGCTGCGCATCGGGGCGACGCCGTACACCATCGTCGGCGTCGTGGGCGATGTCCGCCAGGCGGGACTGGAGCGCGAACCGCTCGCCGAGTTCCACGTCCCCCATGGCAGGCCCTGGGGCGATGACGGGCTCGTCCTGGTCACGCGCACCTCGGTGCAGCCGGAGACGCTGCTGCCGGCCATCCAGGAGGCCATCCGCCGCGTGGATGGCACCGTGCCCGTCTACCGGGCGCTCACCCTGGAACAGGTCATCTCGCAATCCCTGGCGATGCGCAGACTCGTCCTGGGGCTGCTCGGCGGTTTTGCGGTCCTCGCCGTCCTGCTCGCCGCCTACGGCCTCTACGGGGTCATCTCGCTCCGGGTCGTCCAGCGCACGCGGGAGCTGGGCGTCCGGATGGCGCTCGGTGCCCGGCCCGCGGACGTGCTCCGGCTCGTCCTGGGCCAGGGCGCGGGCATGACAGCCGTGGGCCTCGGGGTGGGACTTGGGGCCGCGTGGGCCCTGTCCCAGGTACTCGCAAGCCAGCTTCACGGCGTCAGCGCGCGGGATCCGTGGACGTTCGGGGCCGTGGCGGCGCTGCTGGCGGCCGTGGCGTTGCTCGCCTGTTGGATTCCGGCCCGGCGGGCGATACGGATGGACCCGCTTCAGGCGCTCCGGAAGGAATGACGTCGGGACTTCCGCGTCCCATGCGCGGGATGCGGAATCCCAGTCATGGAACGCCGCCGGATGACACGTCGCGTTGACGGGAAATCCAGACGCGAATGCGACTTTTTCCTCCGCGTCACGTTGTTCCTCATTGGGCCTGGTTCAAGGCCGGTTTCTCCTCGGAATCCAACCTCTGGCGGCGGGAATCAGAAGCCTGCTCGCATGTTGGGTTCCCCGGGAAATCTTCCCTGTTTTTTACTGGCTTGACCCAGCCATGAGCTTCCCGCAGAACCGCGACACTCATGGCCCTGGAAAGGACCGTTTCATGAAGCGTTTGTTCGTGATTGCCACCCTCCTCGGCGCGGCTCCCGCGATGGCCGACGAGGGCATGTGGACCTACAACAACTTTCCCTCCGCGAAGGTGAAGGAGAAGTACGGCTTCGAGCCTTCCCAGCAGTGGCTGGACAACGTGCGCCTGTCCTCGGCGCGTCTGGCGGGTGGATGCTCGGCCAGCTTCGTGTCCGCCAACGGCCTGGTGATGACGAATCACCACTGCGCGCGCGGCTGCATCGACCAGCTCTCCACGGCGAAGAAGGACTACATCGCCAACGGTTTCTACGCGAAGGCGCAGGGCGAGGAGACCCAGTGTCCGGCGATGGAGATCAACCAGCTGGTCAAGATCACCGACGTCACGGAGACGCTGAACAAGGCCACCCAGGGCCTGACCGGTAAGAAGTACGCTGACACGCTGAAGGCGAAGATGTCCGAGCTGGAGCAGGCCTGCTCCGCCGGCAACGCCAAGGCGCGCTGTGACGTGGTCACCCTGTACCAGGGCGGCCAGTACAACCTCTACGAGTACAAGCGCTTCCAGGACGTCCGCCTGGTGATGGCGCCCGAGCACGCCATCGCGTTCTTCGGCGGCGACCCGGACAACTTCGAGTTCCCCCGCTACGACCTCGACGTGACGTTCCTGCGCGTCTACGAGGACGGCAAGCCGGCGACGACGAACAATTTCTTCAAGTGGTCCGACAAGGGCGCTCAGGAAGGCGAGCTGACCTTCATCTCCGGCCACCCGGGCCGCACCTCGCGTGGCCTCACCATCGCGGAGCTGGAGTTCCAGCGTGACGTGGTGCTGCCCAAGACGCTGATGACGCTCTCCGAGATGCGCGGCATGCTGACGGAGTTCGGCCGCCGTGGCGCCGAGCAGCGCCGCATCTCCACCAACCTGCTGTTCGGCGTGGAGAACTCGGTGAAGGCGCTCAAGGGCCGTCACGAGGCCCTGCTGGACAAGACGTTCTTCGCGCAGAAGGTCGCCGCGGAGCAGGATCTGCGCAAGAAGGTCGAAGCCAACCCGGAGATGAAGAAGAAGTACGCCGCGGCGTGGGATGAGATCGCCAAGGCCCAGGCGCAGCTGCGCAACATCCGTCAGGACCTGACGTTCATGGAGAACGGCGGCGGCCTGTCCTCCACGCTCTTCCAGGTGGCCCGCACGCTGGTGCGCGGCGCCGAGGAGTTCCCGAAGGCGAACGGCGAGCGTCTGCGTGAGTTCAACCAGGCCAACGTCCCGGCGCTGGAGGCCCAGCTGTTCAGCCCGGCGCCTGTCTACCCGGAGCTGGAGATTGCCCGCCTGACGTTCAGCCTCACCAAGATGCGCGAGGAGCTGGGCTCCGACCACCCCTTCGTGAAGAAGGTGCTGGGCAAGGAGTCCCCGGAGAAGCTGGCCGCCCGGTTGGTGAAGGGCACCAAGCTGCGCGACGTGAAGGCCCGCCAGGCGCTCTACAAGGGCGGCAAGGCGGCCATCGCGGCCTCCAAGGACCCGATGATCCAGCTGGCCGTCGCGCTGGACCCGGACATGCGCGCCGTCCGCAAGTCGTACGAGGAGAACGTGGAGTCCGTCATCCGCAAGAACAGCGAGCTGGTGGCCAAGTCCAAGTTCGAAATCTACGGCACCAACCAGTACCCGGACGCGACGTTCAGCCTGCGCCTGTCCTACGGCGCGGTGAAGGGCTACTCGGAGAACGGCAAGCAGGTCAGCCCCATCACCCAGATGGCGGGCACCTTCGAGCACGCCACGGGTGAGGAGCCCTTCGCGCTGCCGAAGTCCTGGCTGAAGAACGAGAAGGCGCTGGACGGCACCACGCCGATGAACTTCGTCTCCACCAACGACATCATCGGTGGCAACTCCGGCTCGCCGGTCATCAACAAGGACGCGGAGATCGTCGGCATCGTGTTCGACGGCAACATCCAGTCCCTGGGCGGCGAGTACGGCTTCGACGAGAGCGTCAACCGCTCGGTCAGCGTCCACAGCCAGGCCATCATCGAGTCGCTGACGAAGATCTACGGCGCCACGCGGCTGCTCGAGGAGCTGCGTCCCGGCAGCACCAAGGTCCCGCCCGTGAAGGCCAGCCCGGCGAAGTAATGCCTTCGGGCGAAGATGGGGGCCCCGGCGCGGTCGGCCAGGGCCCCTGAAACACGAAGAGGCTGCCCGGCACATGTCCCGGGCAGCCTCTTTCGCGTCAGGGCGTCAAACGCCCTACCGCCCTACTCCCATTCGATGGTCGCGGGGGGCTTGGACGAGATGTCGTAGGCGACGCGGTTGATGCCGCGCACCTCGTTCGTGATGCGCGTGGAGATGCGCTCCAGCACGGGGAACGGCAGCCGGGCCCAGTCCGCCGTCATGCCGTCCACGCTGGTGACGGCGCGCAGCACGCAGGTGGACTCGTAGGTGCGCTCGTCGCCCATGACGCCCACGCTCTGCACCGGCAGCAGCACCGCGAAGGCCTGCCAGACCTCCTTGTAGAGGCCGGCGCTGCGAATCTCCTCCTGGACGATGGCATCCGCGCGCCGCACCAGCTCCAGGCGCTGCTCGGTGACTTCGCCCAGGACGCGGATGGCCAGACCCGGGCCGGGGAACGGCTGGCGGGACACCATCTCATCCGGCAGCCCCAGCTCGCGGCCCAGGGCGCGGACCTCGTCCTTGAAGAGCTCGCGCAGTGGCTCCACCAGCTTGAGCTTCATCGTCTCCGGCAGGCCGCCCACGTTGTGGTGGCTCTTGATGGTGACGGAGGGGCCCTTGTACGACACGGACTCGATGACGTCCGGGTACAGCGTGCCCTGGGCCAGGAACTCCGCGTCCTGCACGTCGCGCGCGGCCTCCTCGAACACGGCGATGAACTCGCGGCCGATGATCTTCCGCTTCTTCTCCGGGTCCGTCACTCCGGCCAGCTTGTCCAGGAAGCGCTGGCGGGCATCCACCGTCTTCAGCGGGACGTGGAAGCGGTCCACGAAGAGCGCCTCCACCTGGGCGCGCTCGTTCTGCCGCAGCACCCCGTTGTCCACGAAGATGCACTGGAGCCGGGGGCCAATGGCCCGGTGCAGCAGCAGCGCGGCCACGGAGCTGTCCACGCCGCCCGACAGCGCGCAGATGACCCGGCCGTGCTCACCCACCTGGCGGCGGATGGTGCCCACGGCCTCGTCGATGAAGCCCTTCATCGTCCACGAGCCGCTGACCTTGCACTCGTTGAAGACGAAGGCGCGCAGCATGGCCTTGCCCTGCGGCGTGTGGACCACCTCCGGGTGGAACTGGACGCCGAACCAGGGCTTCGTCGCGTGGGCGGTGGCGGCGAAGGGCGAATTGCCGCTGCGGCCAATGGCCTCGAAGCCGGGGGGCAGCGCCTCCACCCGGTCGCCGTGGCTCATCCAGACCTGGACCCTGTCCCCGGGGGTGAATTCGGCGAAGGGGCCGCGGCGGGCCAGCACCTCCACCTCCGCGTTGCCGAACTCGCGGTGGGCGCTCCGGTCAATCTTGCCGCCCAGCAGCTTGGCGGTGAGCTGGAGGCCGTAGCAGATGCCCAGCACGGGGACGCCGGCTTCGAAGACGAACGGGTCGCACCGGGGGGAGTCCGGGGCCTCCACGGACGCCGGTCCGCCAGAGAGGATGATGCCGCGGGGAGCGTACTTGCGGATGTCCTCCGCCGGGAGGTCCGGGCGGTGGATTTCGCAATAGACGCCCAGCTCGCGGACGCGCCGGGCGATGAGCTGGGTGTACTGGCTCCCGAAATCGAGGATCAGGATTTTTTCGGCGTGCAGGTCCACCTGGGAGTCTCCAAGAGGGGCGTCGTTGACGGCTGGGGGCCCTTATCGCTACAAACTTCCGGAATACAACGCCCAAGTACCTTCAATTGTTCGAGGCCTGGATGCTCCGCCGCCTGTCCGCCCCTACCGCTGCTGCGACCCTACTCCTGCTGTCCGCCTCCGGATGCGTGAAGGAGATCTCCTCGGATGAGCGGCTGGACCGCGAAACCCAGAATCTCTCCGCGAAGGAGATGCCGGGTGCGGCCGAGCTGGAGAAGCTCACCTGTGAGGACTCCACCGAGGCGCTCATCAAGGCACGCAATGTGAACCGGCCGGAGACGGACCGGCTGGTGGACTACATCGAGCTGTACTCCTCCCTCCGCAAGCGGACCGCCACGTTCGAGGATGCGATGAACCGCAACCCGGACCTGAGCTACCGCGAGGGCACCCAGCACCTGGTCAACGCCAAGGACAACTGCATCCAGCAGACGGCCGACGTCCGGGTGGAGTTCGAGACCTACATGCGGGAGCTGGTGGGCGTGCCCACCGTCCAGGAAATCAAGGGCGGCAACACCGTCACCATCGCCCGGCTCGACTTCAACACCCTGCGCCAGGCCATCGAGACGCTGGAGCCGGACGACAAGGACACGCTGCTCAACCAGGTGAACGCCGCGGAGAAGCGCGTGGCCCCGTCGACCCCCGCGGGCGATGAGTCCGCCCCCGCGTCGGGTGGTGGCCGCAAGCGCGGCCGGTAAGTACGCGCTCCGGCCGTTTCTGGCTGGACACCCAGGGCCCCGCCGAGAGGCGCGGGCCCTTTTTCATGGCATCAGGACGCGGAGCGGGAGGACGGGCCACCGCGCTCCTGGCGCCCTCCGGACTACCCGACGCGGTAGTTCGGTGCTTCCTCGGTGATGATGACGTCGTGCACGTGGCTCTCCTTGAGCCCGGCCGAGGTGATGCGGACGAAGGTGGCCTGGGTGCGCAGCTCGTCGATGGTGCGGCAGCCCACGTAGCCCATGCCGCTGCGGATGCCGCCCAGCATCTGGTGGACGTTCATCGCCAGGGTGCCCTTGTACGGCACGCGGCCCTCGATGCCCTCGGGCACCAGCTTCACGGCCTCCACGTCCGCCTGGAAGTAGCGGTCCTTGGCGCCCTGCTTCATGGCGCCCAGGCTGCCCATGCCGCGGTAGCTCTTGTAGCTGCGGCCCTGGTACAGGATGACGTCGCCCGGGGACTCCTCGGTGCCTGCGAAGAGCGAGCCGACCATCACCGTGTTGGCGCCCGCGGCCAGCGCCTTGACGATGTCGCCCGAGTACTTGATGCCGCCGTCGGAGATGATGGGCACGTCGTGCTTCTGGGCCTCGCGGACGCAGTCATCCACGGCCGTCACCTGGGGCACGCCCACGCCGGCCACCACGCGGGTGGTGCAGATGGAGCCGGGGCCGATGCCCACCTTCACCGCGTCCACGCCGGCCTGGATGAGCGCGCGGGTGGCCTCGGCGGTGGCGACGTTGCCGGCGATGAGCTCGAAGCCCTGGAAGTTCTTCCGGGTGTCGCGCACGCCATCCAGCACCGCGGTGGAGTGACCGTGCGCGGTGTCCACGACGATGACGTCCACGCCGGCCTTGATGAGCGCCTCCACGCGGGCCTCGCGGTCCGCGGACACACCCACGGCGGCGGCGCACAGCAGGCGGCCCATGCCGTCCTTGGCCGCGTTGGGGTGCGTGCGGCGCTTCTCGATGTCCTTGATGGTGATGAGGCCCTTGAGCTCGAAGGCGTCATTGACGACGAGGAGCTTCTCGATGCGGTGCTCGTGCAGCAGCTTCTGCGCATCTTCCTGCGTGATGCCTTCGCGGCCGGTGACGAGCTTGCGCGTCATCATCGACTCCACCGTCTGGGTGAAGTTGGTCTCGAAGCGCACGTCGCGGCTGGTGACGATGCCCACCAGTCGCTGGCCCTTCACCACCGGGATGCCGGACACGCCGTGAAGGCGCATCAGCTCCAGCGCGCGGCCCAGCGGGGCCTCCGGTTCGATGGTGACGGGGTCCACCACCATGCCGCTTTCGAACTTCTTGACCTTGAGGACCTCGAGCGCCTGCTGCTCGGGCGTCATGTTCTTGTGGATGACACCAATGCCGCCCTCCTGGGCCATGGCGATGGCGGTCCGGGACTCCGTGACGGTGTCCATGGCCGCCGACAGGAGGGGGATGTTGAGACGGAGATTGCGAGTGAGCCGGGTCGTCAGGTCGACGTCCTTGGGGACGACCGAGCTCTCGCCCGGGACCAGCAGGACGTCGTCGAAAGTGAGGGCGAGCCGGATATCGGGGTTGAGCATGAGCGGCGCTCCCGTGGGCAGGTGCCCGCGGGGCACCACAGCCCGCGGGTGCGGTTCCATACGAGGTACGCTGCCCCGGCGCAACGGAGAAGGGCGCTGATTTTGACGCCCGTTCCCTCGGAGTTCGGGCGATAATCGCAACCCAGTATCCCCTCGCGTCTCAGGAACCGGGCATTGACGGAATCGAATCAGGCGGCGGTCGGGCTCGTCGTGAAGCTGCCCTTCGCGACGCCCGAGGAGTTCCTGGCGAAGTACGGCCCGAATGTGAGCCGGGGTGGCATCTACCTGCGCGCACGCGCGGTGAAGCCGCCGGGGACGGCCGTCACCTTGGATCTCAAGCTGGCGGGCGGGGAACGCATCATCCACGCGGCGGCTGTCGTTCACTACGTCACAGGTCAGGGCGGCCAGGGTGTGCTCGGCATGGGCCTGCGCTTCCTGAACGCGGATGCGCCCACCCGCCGGTTCCTGGATTCGCTGGTCGTCACCCTGCCCCACGCCCAGTCGGATGTTCCCCCGGTTCCTCCCAATGTAGGGCCACCGGACTACACCGTCACACCCACGGAGCAGGCGCCCGTCGCACTCGCCTCCGAGCTCTACGCGCCGGCCCCCGTGCCAGGCAGTGCTTCAGCCGAGGCAGCCGCCGCGCCGCCGCGGATGATCTCCAACGCGGCGTTGAACCTCAGCTCGGAGGACCCGAAGCGCGCCGGTGTCGTCATCGGCATCGACCTGGGGACGACGAACTCGTGCGCGGCCTACGTCCGCAACGGCAAGCCGGGCGTGCTGCCCAGCCGCGAGGGCCACAACACGGTGCCCTCCATCATCGCCGTCAACACGCGCGGCAAGCTGGTGGTGGGCCACCCCGCCAAGGGGCAGATGCTCACCAATCCGCGCCAGACGGTGTACGGCGCCAAGCGGCTGGTGGGCCGGCCCTTCGCGTCCCCGGTGGTGGAGCAGCTCAAGGACCGCTTCCACTATGAGATCGCGGCCAGTGAGAATGGCGACGCGGGCGTGAAGCTGGGCGAGGACGTCTACACGCTCCAACAAATCTCCGCGCTCATCCTCCGGGAGGTCCGGGAGGTGGCGCAGAACCAGTTGGGCCATCAGGTGTCCCGCGCGGTCGTCACCGTTCCCGCCTACTACAACGACAACCAGCGCCAGGCGGTGCGCGAGGCCGGGAAGCTGGCGGGCCTGTACATCGAGCGCATCCTCAACGAGCCCACCTCGGCGGCGCTGGCCTATGGCTTCGGCCGCAAGCTGAACCAGCGCGTGCTCGTCTATGACCTGGGCGGTGGCACGTTCGACGCGTCGGTGCTGGAGCTGAACGACAACGTCTACGAGGTCATCTCCACCGGCGGCGACACGTTCCTGGGCGGCATCGACTTCGACTCCTCCCTTGTCACGTACCTCCTGGACGAGTTCCAGAAGACCACGGGCCGCGCGTTCCAAGGGGACCGGGTGGCCCTGCAGCGCATCAACGACGCGGCCGAGCGCGCCAAGTGCGCGCTGTCGGAGCGTTCGGAGGTGCGGGTGCACGTCGCGTTCGTGACGATGATCGACAGCAAGCCGTGCGACCTGGACGTCATGCTCTCGCGGCAGAAGCTGGTGGAGCTGACGGAGGGGTTGGTGGATCGCACCCTCCAGGTCTGCGAGGAGGTCCTCCGCGCGAAGAAGGTGACGCCGCAGGACATCGACGAGGTCATCCTCGTCGGTGGGCAGAGCCGCTTCCCGCTGGTGCACGAGAAGATCACGAAGTTCTTCGGCAAGCCGCCCAGCAAGGGCGTGCACCCGGACGAGGCCGTGGCGCTGGGCGCGGCGCTGCTGGCCCACAGCCTGGGGCAGTTGGAAGGCGTGGTGCTCATCGACGTGCTGCCCATGGCCATTGGCGTGGGCCTGCCTGGTGGCCGCTTCAAGGCGGTGATGGAGCGCAACACGTCGCTGCCGTCGACGAAGAGCTACACCCTGGCCACGCACCGCGACGGCCAGACGGAGCTGGAGCTCACGGTGTTCCAGGGCGACTCCGACAAGGCCGCTGACAACGAGTACCTGGGCACGCTGAAGCTGGAGGGCCTGCCGAAGCTCCCGCGTGGCGCCGTGCAGGTGAACGTCACCTTCGAGGTCAGCAACGAGTCGCTGCTGAAGGTCACCGCGCGCGAGGCCTCGTCGGGCCGCGAGGTGACGAGCACCTTCACCACACGCGACACCCCGGAGGCCGTGAAGGCGCGGCTGGCGCAGCTCGAGTCGGAGGCGCCGCCGGCGCCTGGGCCGGCAGCCGCGGCACGGAGCGCGGGCCACGCCGGGGCCACGGCCACGGGGCCAGCCGCTCCGGTGAAGGTGCCCATGGCCACGGCCGCCTCCGCGTCGGCCGCGCGGCCGGTGCTCGTTCGGCCCGCGTCATCGGCTCCCGTGTCCTCGATTCCCTCTGTCAGTGTGGCTGTTGCACCCAAGCAGAAGGGCTTCATGGGGTGGCTCAAGGGGTTGTTCGGAAGAGCCTGAAAACGCGCACTGCGTGCCCTGCTCGCACTCCGTGTCATGTGTAGTTCCGGGAATTTTCCGGTGAACCTGGCCAGACCCTAGAAGGTCGGATTTGCCTGCTATGTAGCGCCTCGCTTCCTTCCGGACAGACGAGCGCGCTCCCATGCACGAGACTCCGCGAACCCTCCTCGAAGTCCTGACCCAACGCGCCTTCAGCGAGACGGCGCACCGGAAACAGTACGCCTTTCTCGGCGATTCAGAAGGTGAGGAAGCCTCCCTGAGCGCGAGGGAGCTTCACGCGCAGGCGGCGCGCATCGGCGCGCTGTTGCAGGCACAGGGCGCGCAGGGCCAGCGTGTGTTGCTGTTGTACCCGCCGGGGCTGGACTACGTGGCGGGCTTCTTCGGCTGCCTCTACGCGGGGGCGGTGGCGGTGCCCGCCTATCCGCCGGACCCGGTGCGGCTGGAGCGCACCCTGCCCCGCCTTCGCGCCATCATCCAGGACGCCGAGGCCACGGTGGTGCTCACCACGTCCGGCATCCTCTCACTCGCGGACTTCGTCTTCGAACAGGCGCCGGACTTCCGGGCGCTGAAGTGGCTGGCGACGGATGAGCTGCCCGCGGGCGGGGAGTCGTCGTGGATTGAGCCCCAGGTGAGCCCGGATACGCTGGCGTTCCTCCAGTACACGTCTGGCTCCACGGGCACGCCCAAGGGCGTGATGCTCAGCCACGCGAACCTGATTCACAACCTGGGGCTGATTGCCGGCGCCTTCCAGACGGGGCCGCAAAGCTCGGGCGTCATCTGGCTGCCGCCGTACCACGACATGGGCCTCATCGGAGGCATCCTCCAGCCGCTGTTCGCGGGCTTCCCCGTGACGCTCATGTCGCCCATGTCCTTCCTCCAGCGGCCCATGCGCTGGCTGGAGGCCGTGTCCCGGTATGGCGGCACCATCAGCGGTGGACCCAACTTCGCGTTCGAGCTGTGCGCGCGGCGGGCCACGCCCGAGGACATCCAGGCGCTCGACCTGCGGGCCTGGGACGTGGCCTTCTGCGGCGCGGAGCCCATTCGCGCCGCCACGTTGGATCGCTTCGCGGAGGTGTTCGCGCCCAGCGGGTTCCGCCGTGAGGCCTTCTACCCCTGCTACGGCCTGGCCGAAGGCACGCTCATCGTCACGGGTGAGGAGAAGGGCCGCGTGCCGCGGGTGCACGTCCTGCAGGACGCCGCGCTCGGCCGAGGGCAGGCGGTCCGCGTCGAGCCCGGCTCCGAAGGTTCGAGGCCCCATATCGGTTGCGGCTCCACGTTGGCCGAGCAGCGGCTGCTGATCGTGGACCCGGAGTCGCGCGTGCCATGTGCGCCGGGTCAGGTGGGCGAAATCTGGGTCTCCGGTGGAAGCGTCGCGCAGGGCTACTGGCGCAAGCCCGAGGACAGCGTGGACATCTTCCAGGCGGTCCCGGTGGGGGCTGAGGCCGGTCCGAAGTACCTGCGCACCGGCGACCTGGGGCTGCTGCTGGAGGACGGGCAGCTCATCGTCACCGGCCGGCGCAAGGACCTCATCATCCTGCGGGGCCGGAACCTGTATCCGCAGGACGTGGAGAGCATCGTGGAGCGGGCCCACCGCAAGGTGCGTCCAGGCTGCATCGCGGCGTTCGCCATCGAGACTCCAGAGGGCGAGGCCCTGGCGGTGGTCGCGGAGGTGTCGCGAGACGTGGCGGAGGGCGCGGACCCGGCCGCGCTGGGCGCCGTGGCGGACACGCTGCGGAAGGCCATTGTCGCGGAGCTTCAGGTCCAGCCGCACACACTGGCGCTGCTGCCGCCGGGCTCGGTGATGAAGACGTCGAGCGGGAAGATCCAGCGCTTCGCCTGCCGTGCCGCCCTGGTGTCCGGCGAGCTGCCCATCGTGTGGCGCAGCGGGACGGGTGTCATCTCGGGGCCCGCGTCCCTGCCCGCGCCCGCTCCGGCCATCCAGCCCGCGCTCTCCCAGGAGGAACTGGAGACGGCGCTGCGTGAGGAACTGGTGGCGGTGCTCGGCGCCGAGGCCGTTGGACAGGACGCCAGCACGCCGCTGACGTTGCTGGGCCTGGACTCGCTGGGGGCCGCCGACCTCCAAGGCCGCGTGGAGAAGCGGCTGGGGGTGCGCGTCTCCATCGCCGCGCTGTTGCAGGACCTGAGTCTGCGGTCGCTGGCGGAGTCCGTGTCCGCGGAGGGCACGGGGCGCCGGTTGCCCCCGCTCCAGCGCCGTCCCGCGGGTGACGCGCCCACCCCCGCGTCCTTCACGCAGGAGCGGCTGTGGTACCTCCTCCAACTGGATCCATCCTGGACGTCGAACCAGATTCCGGTGGCGCTGACGCTGCGCGGGACGCTCGACGTGGCGGCGCTGGAACGGGCCCTGTCGGAGGTGCTGCGCCGGCACGAGGTGCTGCGCACCCGCTTCGCGTCCCGCGATGGCGCGCTGCTTCAGCGCGTGCAGGCGGCGGGCCCCGTCTCCCTGCCGTGCCTGGACTTCATGGGCGTGAGGGGTGACGCGCGGCAGGCGACGCTCGAAGCCCAGGCAGTGCTCGATGCGCAACACCCCATGGACCTGGAGGCAGGCCCGCTGGTGCGGTGCTCCCTGCTGCGCTTCGGCCCGGAGGACCACGTCCTGCTGACCGTCCTGCACCACCTGGTGGTGGACGGCACGTCCGTCGCGCTGTTCATGCGCGAGCTGGCGGCCCTTTACGGCGCGTTCGTGGAGGGACGGCCGTCGCCGTTGGCGGAGCCGGAGTTCCAGTATGGAGACTTCGCCGCGTGGCAGCGCGCGTACTTCACGCCGGATGCGCTCACCACGGAGCTGATGTGGTGGAAGGAGACGCTGGCCGGCGCGCCCCAGTTGCTGGCCCTGCCCACCGACCGGTCTCGGCCGCAGCGGTTGTCCGTCCACGGTGCTCGTCGCCTGCGCCTGCTGCCCGCGTCTCTCATGGCCCGGCTGCATGCGCTGGGACGGCGCCAGGGCGCCACGCCGTTCATGAGCGTGATGTCCGCGCTGGCCACGGTGCTGCACCGCTGGAGCGGCCAGTCCGACTTCGTCGTGGGCACCGTCATCTCCGGCCGTGACGCGGCGGGCACTCGCGAGCTGATGGGCGACTGCACCAACTTCATCCCGTTGCGGGTCCGCCTGTCCGAAGCCGCGACGTCCGCGGACATGCTCTCCGAGGTGAAGTCGCGGATGCTGGGGGCGCTCGCGCATGGGTACGTGCCGTTCGAGCAGATTCTCGCGGCCGTGCAACTGCCTGGGGCGGAGCGGCGCGAGCTGTACAACGTGGGGTTCATCCTTGACGACTACGAGCTGCCGCGCGCGTTGTCCGTTCGCGGCGGGCTGACGCTCGACGTGTCCCTGGTGGACAACCACACGGCAGAGCTGGACATGACCTTCGAGGCGACGCACCGTCCTGAAGGCCTGCTGATTGGCTGCAAGTACTCCGCGGACCTGTTCGATGCGGAGACAGCGGACCGGCTCCTGAGCCATCTGGAGCACGTGATTCGCGGAATGGTGGATGCGCCGGAGGCGCCGCTGACCACCCTGCCGTTGATGAGCGAGGCCGATCGGCAGCACGCGCTCCACGGCTGGAATCCCCGCGTTGAAGCGCCTCCGTTCGGCACGCTGACGGACCTCATCGAAGCGCAAGTCGAGCGCACGCCGGACGCGGTGGCGGTGGCGTTCGAGTCGGAGCGGCTGACGTACCGGGAGCTGGACGCGAAGGCCAACAAGTTGGCGCACCACCTGCGTGGCCTGGGCGTGGCCCCAGAGTCGCTGGTGGGCGTGTGCCTGGAGCGCTCGGTGGACATGGTGGTGGCGCTGCTGGGCGTGCTGAAGGCGGGCGCTGCCTACGTGCCGGTGGACCCGGCGTACCCGAAGGAGCGTCTGGGGTGGATGCTGGAGGACACCGGGGCATCGGTGCTGCTGACGCACGAGAAGTGGAAGACGGTGCTGCCGCCCAGCGCCGCGCGAGTCGTGTGCCTGGACAGTGCAGCGGGAGAAGTGGCGAAGCAGCCGGTGACGAAGCCGGCGGTGCAGGTGGGCCCCCAGGCGCTGGCGTACGTCATCTTCACCTCAGGAAGCACGGGGCGTCCGAAGGGGGCGATGAATGCGCACGAAGGCGTCGTCAACCGGTTGAAGTGGATGCAGGAGGAGTACGGGCTTAGCGGCACGGACGTGGTGCTGCAGAAGACGCCCTTCAGCTTCGACGTGTCGGTGTGGGAGTTCTTCTGGCCGCTGCTGGCGGGGGCGAAGCTGGTGGTGGCGCGGCCTGGAGGACACCAGGAGCCGGCGTACCTGGTGAAGCTGATGAAGGCGGAGGGCGTGACGACGGTGCACTTCGTGCCGTCCATGCTGCGCGCCTTCGTGGAGGAGCCCGGGCTGGAGGGACTGGGAAGCCTGCGGCGGGTGGTGTGCAGCGGCGAGGCGTTGAGCGCGGAGTTGGTGAAGAAGGCGTACGCGCGGCTGCCCGCCCCGGTGCGCGTGCACAACCTCTACGGCCCGACAGAGGCAGCAGTAGACGTCACGTACTGGCCCTGCCCGCGTGGAGAGGACTTCCACCGGGTGCCCATTGGCCGGCCGGTGGCGAACACAGTGCTGTACGTGCTGGACGTGCACGGGCAGCCGGCGCCGGTGGGCATTCCGGGCGAGCTGCACATTGGCGGCGTGCAGGTGGGACGCGGGTACTGGCAGCGGCCGCAGTTGACGGCGGAGCGATTCATCCCCGACGCCTTCAGCGGCATTCCGGGCGCGCGCCTGTACCGAACCGGAGACGTGGCGCGGTGGTTGCCGGACGGCACGCTGGAGTATCTGGGCCGGGCCGACTTCCAGGTGAAGCTGCGCGGCTTCCGCATCGAGCTGGGTGAAATCGAGGCCGCGCTTGCCGCGGACCCGGCCGTCCACGACTCCGTGGTGCTGGCTCGTGAGGATTCGACGGGTGACCAGCGGCTGGTGGCCTACGTCGTCCTGGACGATGCGGCGGCAGCGCAGGAGGTCGACGCGTCCTCCCAGTGGCAGGCCATCTACGACGAGGCCTACGCACGCGAGACGACGGAGAGCGAAGACCCGACCTTCAACATCGTCGGCTGGGAGGACAGCTACACCGGCGAGTCGCTTCCGCCCGCGCAGATGCGTGAGTGGGTGGACACCACCGTGGCGCAGATCCTCAGCTTCCAGCCCAAGCGGGTGCTGGAGCTGGGGTGCGGCACCGGCCTCCTCCTGTACCGGCTGGCGCCTCGCTGCGAGGCCTACTGGGGCGTCGATTTCGCCCGGCCCGCCCTGGACCGCATCGAGCGCCAGCGTGAGCGCATGGGCGGCGCTCTGGATTCCGTGCACCTGCTGCACCAGAGCGTGGACGACTTCTCGGCCCTGGAGCCGGGCTCGTTCGACACAGTCGTCATCAACTCAGTCGTCCAGTACTTCTCCAGTCCTGAGTTCCTGCTCGACGTGCTTCGCGGGGCCGTGCGCGTCCTGAAGCCAGGGGGCCGGGTGTTCCTGGGCGACGTGCGGAGCCTGGAGCTGCTCGAAGCCTTCCGTGCCTCGGTGCGCCTCCACCGGACCGCGGGCCCCGGGGCCACGTCCCAGTTCGCCTACCGTGTTCAGCGCGACATCCTGGCGGAGAAGGAACTGGTCCTCTCCCCTGCCTTCTTCACCGCTCTGCCAGAGCGCATCCCGGGCATCCAGCGCGTGGAGGTGCTGCCGAAGCACGGGCGCTACGACAACGAGCTCAGCCGCTTCCGCTACGAGGTCATCCTCCACGTCGGCGACGCCGCCAGGACTCCCGCCCGGCGCACGAAGCCGGACTGGGTGGACGGCGCCGGACTCACCCTGGACGGACTGCGCGAACAACTGAGCGCCCGGCCCGGACTGCTGGCCGTGCGGGGGCTCCCCAACGCGCGAGTCCTGGAACCCACCCGGCTCGTTGAACTGCTGTCCGCCACGCCCCCGCCCACGGTGGCGAGGCTTCGCGAGGCCCTGCATGACTGGTCGGGGCCCCGCGGCGTGGAGCCGGAGGACCTGTACGTTCTGGGCTCGGAGCTCGGCTACGAGGTCCGGGTGAGCTGGGCCTCCGCGCACCGGGATGGTGCGCTGGACGTGGTGTTCGCGCACCCCGATGAGGTGGGCACGCTCGACCTGTCCCCCGAACCAAAGCAGGTCACCTCCTGGGATGGCCTTGCCAGCGATCCGCTGCGCGGGGCTCGGAGTGCACAGGCGGTGAGCCGTCTCCGCGACGCGCTGGCGGACAAGCTGCCGCCGCACATGGTGCCCTCCGCCTTCGTGGTGCTGCCCGCCCTGCCCTTGTCTCCCAATGGCAAGGTCGACCGCAAGGCACTGCCCGCACCGGAGGCCGAGCGCCTGGGCGCCGCGGATGCCTTCATCGCGCCCCGGACGCCCACCGAGGAGAAGGTGGCGCGCATCTTCGGTGAGATTCTGGGCCAGTCCCGAGTCGGCGCGAACGATGACTTCTTCGCGCTGGGGGGACACTCCCTGCTGGCCACGCAGGTGGTCGTGCGCGTGCGCGCGCAGCTCAACACGGAGATCTCGCTGCGGACCCTGTTCGACGCACCCACCGTGGCCCGTCTGGCGGAGCGCATCGAATCGCAGGTCCAACTGGCCGACGCACCGGGTGTCCCGGCACTGGTCCCGCTGGAGCGCGGTCCGTCCGCTGACGAAGGACTGGCGGCGTCCTTCGCGCAGCAACGGCTCTGGTTCCTGGAGCAACTGCACCCCGGGCAGGCCGCCTACAACCTTCCCGCGGCCCTGCGGCTGACGGGACCGTTGGATGTGGAGGCCCTGCGGCGCACTTTCCTGGAAGTGGTCCGCCGTCACGAAGCGGTGCGCACCACCTTTGTCACGCGCGAGGGCCAGCCCGCCCAGCGCATCCACCCGGCGCCGGCTGAATGGCCGCTGCCCGAGGAGGACCTGCGCGGCCTGGAGCCTATCGCCCGTGACGCGGCCGTGCAGGCCCGGATGGCCGAAGAGGCCCACCGCGCCTTCGACTTGGAGAAGGGTCCGCTGCTGCGCACGGTGCTGCTGCGCACCGGCGCGGACGCGCATGTGCTGCTGCTGTGCATGCACCACATCGTCTCGGATGGCTGGTCCATGGGCGTGCTCGTGCGGGAAGTGGCCGCGCTCTACGAGGCGCTGTCTCAGGGGCACGAGGCCGCGCTGCCCGCGTTGTCGGTGCAGTACGCGGATTACGCCGCGTGGCAGCGGCGCGTACTGGAAGGCCCGGCGCTGGCGCCGCAACTCGACTGGTGGCGCTCACGCCTCGAAGGCGCTCCCACGCTGGAGTTGCCCACTGACCACGCGCGTCCTGCCGTACGGACGCTGCGAGGTGCCACTCATGCGTTCACGATGCCACCCTCCCTGGTGGCCGGGCTGGAGCGCGTGGGGCAGGAACAGGGTGCCACGCTCTTCATGGTGCTGATGGCGGGCTGGCAGGCGCTGCTCGCGCGCTACTCCGGACAGACGGACTTCTGCGTGGGCACACCGCTGGCCCATCGCACGCGGCCCGAACTCGAAGGGCTCATCGGCTTCTTCGTCAACACCCTGGCGCTGCGCGCGAACGTGGACGGCGATCCTCGTTTCGATGACCTGGTGGCGCGAGTCCGCGAGGAGTCCCTGGCGGCATTCGCGAACCAGGACGTTCCCTTCGACCGGCTGGTGGAAGCGCTGGGAGGCCAGCGCGACCTGTCGCGCACGCCGCTGTTCCAGGCTGCCTTCGTTCTCCAGAACGCCCCCATGCAGCCGCCCACGTTGCCGGGCATGGTCGTCGACGTGCTGCGCACGGGCACGGACACGGCCCGGTTCGATGTGACGCTGTTGCTGGTGGAGCGTGGCGGACGGCTGGAGGGCGAACTCGAGTACAGCCTGGACCTGTTCACCCCGGACGCCGCGCGCCGCATGGTGGAGCACTTCCAGCGGCTGCTCCGTGGCGTCTCGGCGGACGCGGCTCGCCGCATCAGCGCGGTGCCGCTGTGGAGCGAGGCCGAGCGCGACGAAGTCCTCGTGGCCTGGAACGACACGGCCGCTCCCTACCCCGCGGACACCACCGTCCATCAGCGCTTCATGGAGCAGGCCCGGCGGACGCCGGAGCGCGTGGCGGTGACCTTCGAGGGTCGCTCGCTTACCTATGCGGAGCTGGATGCTCGCTCCAACCAACTGGCCCGGCACCTGGTGTCCCTGGGGCTGGAGCTGGAGGCGCGCATCGGTGTGTGCGGATCCCGCGGGCTGGAGCTGGTCATCGGGGTGCTCGGTGCGCTCAAGGCCGGTGGCTGCTACGTGCCGTTGGACCCGTCCTGGCCCATGAAGCGCCTGGAGCACGTGTCCTCGGCGGCGCGCCTGTCCGCGGTGCTGACGTGGCAGTCGCTGTTGCCCTCACTGAAGGACGGCCCCTGGCACGTCGTGGCGTTGGACGCGGATGCGGCGGACATCGCCCGCCAGTCCACGGAGGCCGTGCCCGTTCCGGTGTTGCCTGATGCGCTGGCGTTCGCGACCTTTACCTCGGGCTCCACGGGAACGCCCAAGGGCGTGGCCATTCCGCACCGGGGCCTGTTGAGACTGAGCGAGGGCACTCGCTTCCTGACCCAGTCCCCCGAGGAAGTCACCCTTCAGCTCTCTCCCTTGGCCTTCGACGTCTCCAGCGTCGAGCTCTGGGGCACGCTGCTGCACGGTGGCCGGCTCGTCGTGTACCCGCCCGGGACGCCCGAGCTGGACGCAGTGGCCCGCCTCATCATCGAGCACAAGGTGTCGTGGCTCCTCCTCCCAACGTCGCTCTTCGGGTTGATGCAGCAGCACCAACCCGAGGCGCTGCTGCGCGTGCCCAACCTGATGGTGGGCGGCGAAGCGCTTCCGGCGCCTCGGCTGCGGGAGCGGCTGGCGCAGGGCGGAGCCCTGACCAACGCCTACGGGCCGACGGAATGCAGCACCATGGTCACCCGGTACACGCTGTCTCCAGGGGACACCGTGGGGCTCTCCGTGCCCATCGGCCGGCCCATCGACAACACCGAGGTCTACGTGCTCGACCCGGCGCTGTGCCCCGTGCCAGTGGGCGTGCCGGGTGAGCTGTGCCTGGGCGGACCGGGGCTCGCGCGGGGCTACCTGAACCGCCCGGACCTCACCGCCGAGTGCTTCGTGCCCCACCCGTTCAGCGCCGTCCCAGGCGCCCGGCTGTACCGCACGGGTGACCGGGTCCGTTGGCGCCCGGACGGCGTGCTGGAGTTCCTGGGCCGCCTGGACCATCAGGTGAAGGTGCGCGGCTTCCGCATCGAGTTGGGTGAAATCGAAGCCGTGCTGCGCGCCCATCCCTTCGTCGCCGAGGCCACGGTCGTGGTGCGCGAGGACGGCTCCGGGAGCAATCGCCTGGTGGCGTATGTCGTGCCTCCGCAGCCGGATGTGGCCCCGCTGCGCGAGTATCTGCACCAGCACCTGCCCGACTACATGCTCCCGTCCGCGTTCATCGGACTGGACGCCTTCCCGTTGACGCCGACCGGCAAGGTGGACCGCAAGGCCCTGCCGGCTCCGGACCTTGGTCTGGGGGCGTCGGACTTCGTGGCGCCCCGGACGGAACTGGAGCAACAACTGGCGGCCCTGTTCCGCGAAGCGCTCGACATCGAGCGCGTGGGCCTGAACGACGACTTCTTCCTCCTGGGCGGCCATTCGCTGCTGGCCACCCAGGTCGTGACGCGGCTGCGCGCCCGACTGGGTGTGGAGCTGCCGCTGCGAACGTTCTTCGAGGCCCCCACCGTGGCGCGTCTCGCCGCGCGACTGGAGTCGGCACCGCGAACGGGCGCCTGGCTCCCGCTGGAGCCCGTCTCCCGGCCCGCCAGTGGCGAAGCGACGTTCGACGTCTCGTCCGCCCAGCGCCGCCTGTGGTTCATGGAGCAACTCCATCCAGGGCTCGCCGTCAACCACATCCCCGCGGCGCTGCGGCTGACGGGGCGGCTGGACGTGGAAGCCCTGCGGCGCACCTTCCTGGAAGTCGTCCGCCGGCATGAGGCGGTGCGCACCACCTTCGTCACGCGCGGGGGCCATCCCGCCCAGCGCATCCATCCGGTGCCTTCCGAGTGGCCGCTGCCTGTGGAGGACTTGAGCGGCCTGGAGCCTATCGCCCGTGACGCGGCCGTGCAGGCCCGCATGGGCGAAGAGGCCCACCGCGCCTTTGATTTGGAGAGGGGCCCGCTGCTGCGCACGGTGCTGCTGTGCACCGGCCCGGACGCGCATGTGTTGCTGCTGTGCATGCACCACATCATCTCGGACGGTTGGTCCATGGGCGTGCTGGTGCGCGAAGTCGGCGCGCTGTACGAGGCGCTGGCCCAGGGGCGCGAGTCCCCGCTGCCCGCGTTGGTGGTTCAGTACGCGGACTACGCAGCATGGCAGCGGCGCCTGCTGGATGACCCGGCGCTGACGCCGCAGTTGGACTGGTGGCGATCGCGCCTCGAAGGCGCTCCCACGCTGGAGTTGCCCACCGACCATGCGCGCCCCGCGGTCCATGGCGCCAAGGGCGCCACGTACTTCTTCTCCCTGCCCGCGGAGCAGGTCGCGGGCTTGGAGCGGGTGGCCTTGGCCCACAATGCCACCTTGTACATGGTGCTGATGGCGGGCTGGCAGGCGCTGCTCGCGCGCTACTCGGGTCAGACGGACTTCACGGTGGGCACGACGGTCGCCGCCCGAAGCCGGCCTGAGCTGGAGGGGCTCATTGGCGTCTTCGTCAATCCGCTGGCCTTGCGGTGTCGGTTGGACGGCAACCCGACCTTCTCCGAACTCGTGACCCGGGTCCGCGAGGAGTCGCTGGGGGCCTTCGCCCATCAGGAAGTGCCTTTCGAGCAGCTCGTGGACGCCCTGGGCGGCGAGCGCGACCTGTCCCGCACGCCGCTGTTCCAGACGCTCTTTGTGCTCCTGAGCTCGGACCTGCTTCAGGCACCATCGCTCCCGGGCCTCCAGATTGACGTGCTGCCGAACGCGACGGACACGTCCCGCTTCGATTTGACGCTCTCGATGATGGATCGGGGCGGCGCGCTGGACGGCCAACTGGAATACAGCCTGGAGCTCTTCACTCCGGACACCGCTCGACGGATGGTGGAGCACCTCCGAGTGCTCCTGGCCGCGGTGGCGGACGGGGCCGGCGCGCAGCGGCTCAGTGAGTTGCCCCTGATGGATGCAGGGGAGCGGCAGCAGGTCCTCTCGACCTGGAATGCCACCCAGGCCGCCTACCCCGTGGATGCGACCGTGCCGTCGCTCTTCGCGGCCCAGGCGCTGAAGACGCCGCATGCCGTCGCCGTGGAGCACGACGGCCGCACGCTCACGTACGCGGAGCTGGATACGCGCTCCAACCAGCTCGCGCATCACCTGAACGCGTTGGGCCTGGGCGCGGAGGCGCGCGTGGGCGTCTTCCTGCACCGGGGACTGGACCTGCTGGTGGGCCTGCTGGGCATCCTCAAGGCGGGCTGCGCCTACGTGCCGCTGGATCCCGAGTATCCCGCACAGCGGCTGGCCTTCATGGCCGAAGACTCGGGCGTGGCCGCCATCCTCACCGAGGCCGCGCTGGAGGACGAACTGCCCGCGGGCGCTCAGGTCGTCATCGTCCTGGATGACGAATGGACGTGGATTGAGCGCCAGCCGTCGACGCCCGTGACGGGCGGGATCGTGGGCCCGGACCAGCTCGCGTACATCACCTACACCTCCGGCTCCACGGGAACGCCCAAGGGCGTGGCCATTCCGCACCGGGGCGTGGTGCGCCTGCTCATCGGGTCGCGCTTCGTGGACCTGGGGCCGTCGGAGGTGGTGCTGCAATTGGCACCGTTGGCCTTCGACGCGTCCACCTTGGAGATCTGGGGCGCGCTGCTGCACGGGGCTCGTCTGGTGCTCTATCCCCAGCGGACGCTGGACCTGGCCGAGCTGGGACAGGCCCTGGAGCGGCACCACGTCTCCGTGCTCTGGCTGACGGCTGCGCTCTTCGACCAGATGCAGCAGCACCAACCGGAAGCCCTGCGCAAGGTGCGTCAGCTCCTCGCCGGCGGCGACGTGCTCCCGGCGCCTCGGGTCCGCGAACGGCTGGCGCAAGGCGTGGGGCTGGTGAACGGCTACGGCCCCACGGAGAGCACCACCTTCACCGCATGCCACCGGATGGCGGCGGGCGACGCCGTGGGTGACTCCGTCTCCATTGGCCGGCCCATCGCGAACACCCAGGTGTACGTGCTGGACCCGGCGATGCGGGCCGCGCCCGTGGGTGTGCCAGGCGAGGTGTTCATCGGCGGCGACGGCCTGGCCCGGGGATACCTGGGACAGCCCGCGCTGACCGCCGAGCGCTTCGTGCCCAATCCCTTCGGGCCTCCGGGCGCCCGGCTGTACCGGTCGGGAGACCGCGCGCGCTGGCTGGCGGACGGTACGCTCCAGTTCCTGGGCCGCGTGGACTTCCAGGTGAAGCTGCGGGGCTTCCGCATCGAGCTGGGGGAGATCGAGACCGCGCTGCGGAGCCACTCCGAGGTGGAGACGGCGATTGCCTTGGTGCGCGAGGACAGCCCGGGTGACCGGCGGCTGGTGGCCTACGTGACACCGGAGGACGTGGACACCGCGTCCCTCCGGGAGCATCTGCGCCAGCGGCTCCCGGAGTACATGGTGCCCAACGCCGTGGTGGTGCTGAGCACCCTGCCCCTGTCGCCGAACGGAAAGGTGGACCGCAAGGCGCTCCCGGCACCGGACCTGTCGCCCGCCGAGGACACCCAAACGGCGGCCCTGCCCCTGCTCCAGCAGCAGTTGGCGACGTTGTTCCGGGAGGTGCTGCGCGTCGAACGCGTGCGGCCTCAGGACGACTTCTTCGAACTCGGCGGCCATTCGCTCCTGGCCACGCAGTTGGTGACGCGTGTCCGCGCGGAGCTTGGCGTGGAGGTCCCGCTGAGGACGCTGTTCGAGGCGCCCACGCTCGCGGGCCTGGCGGAACGCATCGAGGCGCTGATGATGCAGGCGTCGCGTGCGTCGATGCCGCCGCTGGAGCCCGTGCCCCGGAATGCGGCGCTGCCCTTGTCCTTCGCGCAGCAGCGCCTGTGGTTCCTGTCGCAGTTCCAGAAGGGACATGCCGTCTACAACGTGCCCTTCGCTCTGAAGCTCTTCGGGCCACTGGACATGGACGCGCTGCGGCGCACCTTCGCCGAGGTGGTCTCCCGGCATGAGGTGTTGCGTACCTCCTTCCCCGTGACGGAAGGGCTGCCCAGGCAGCAGGTCAACCCGGCGCCGGCGGTGTGGGACCTGCCCGTGGAGGACCTGTCCGCAATGGTGGGGCCGGCCCGTGATGCGCGCGTGCGCCAGCGGATGATCGCGGAAGCCCACTTCCCGTTCGACTTGTCCACCGGGCCGCTGTTCCGGTCGGTGCTGCTCCGTCTGGATGCGGACGCGTATGTGCTGCTGCTGTGCGTGCACCACATCGTCTCGGACGGCTGGTCCTTGGGGGTGCTGGTGCGCGAGGTCTCCGCCCTCTACGCGGCGTTCAGCGAAGGCAAACCGTCTCCCCTGCCGCCCCTGGCCGTCCAGTACGCGGACTTCGCCGCGTGGCAGCGCCAGTGGGTGCTGCACGATGGCATCCAGACCCAACTGACCGAGCTGCGCAGCCATCTCCAGGGCGTCCCCGCGCTGGAGTTGATCGGTGACCTGAGCCGGCCCGCGGTCCGTACCGTTCGTGGCTCGAGCCAGTTCTTCACGGTGTCGCCGGAGCTCGTGCAGTCCCTGGAGAAGGTGGCTCGCGACCAGGGGGCCACGCTCTTCATGGTGCTGCTGGCCGCGTACGAGGTCCTGGTCTCCCGCTACTCGGGACAGCAAGACTTCTGCGTGGGCAGCCCCATTGCCCACCGCACGCAGTCCGAGCTGGAGCCGTTGATCGGCTTCTTCGTCAACACGCTGGCCCTGCGGGCCCGGCTGGAGGGCGCGCCGACCTTCGCGGAGCTGGTGTCTCGCGTGCGCGAGGAGGCGCTGGCGGCCTACGTGCGCCAGGACGTGCCCTTCGACCGGCTGGTGGAGGCCATGGGGGTCGAGCGCGGCGGCGGCAAGTCGCCGCTCATCCAGGTGATGTTCGCCTTGCAGAACTCGCCCATGCAGCTGCCTGCGCTGGCGGGCATGCGGGTGGAGCCGTTGAGGTCCGCCACGGAAACGGCCCGGCTCGACCTCACCCTGTCGATGATGGATCTGGGCGACGGAGCGCTGGAGGGGGCGCTGGAGTACAGCACCGACCTCTTCACGCCCGAAGCGGCGAAGCGTCTGATACGGCACTTCCAGACCTTGCTGGAAGCCATCGTTCGGGACCCCGAGATGCGCATCCAGTCGCTGCCGATGCTGCCCGAGGATGAGCAGCACCAGGTGCTGAAGGGCTTCCAGGGACGGGAGATGGCGCCGGCGTCCGAGGCGAGCATCCACGCACTGGTGGAAGCGCAGGTGGCACGCACGCCGGACGCGGTGGCAGTGGCGTTCGAGTCGGAGCGACTGACGTACCGGGAGTTGGACGCGAGAGCCAACCAGGTGGCGCACCACCTGAGGGGGCTGGGGGTGGCACCCGAGTCGCTGGTGGGCGTATGCCTGGAGCGCTCGGTGGACATGGTGGTGGCGCTGCTGGGCGTGCTGAAGGCGGGCGCTGCCTACGTGCCGGTGGACCCGGCGTACCCGAAGGAGCGTCTGGGGTGGATGCTGGAGGACACCGGAGCGTCGGTGCTGCTGACGCACGAGAAGTGGAAGTCGGTGCTTCCGCCCAGCGCCGCGCGAGTCGTGTGCCTGGACAGCGCAGCGGGTGAAGTGGCGAAGCAGCCGGTGACGAAGCCGTCGGTACAGGTGGGCCCCCAGGCGCTGGCGTACGTCATCTTCACCTCTGGCAGCACGGGGCGTCCGAAGGGGGCGATGAATGCGCACGGAGGCGTCGTCAACCGGTTGAAGTGGATGCAGGAGGAGTACGGGCTTAGCGGCACGGACGTGGTGCTGCAGAAGACGCCCTTCAGCTTCGACGTGTCGGTGTGGGAATTCTTCTGGCCGCTGCTGGCGGGGGCGAAGCTGGTGGTGGCGCGGCCTGGAGGGCACCAGGAGCCGGCGTACCTGGTGAAGCTGATGAAGGCGGAGGGCGTGACGACGGTGCACTTCGTGCCGTCCATGCTGCGCGCCTTCGTGGAGGAGCCCGGGCTGGAGGGACTGGGAAGCCTGCGGCGGGTGGTGTGCAGCGGCGAGGCGCTGAGCGCGGAGTTGGTGAAGAAGGCGTATGCACGGCTGCCCGCACCGGTGGGGGTGCACAACCTCTACGGCCCGACGGAAGCAGCGGTAGACGTCACGTACTGGCCCTGCCCGCGTGGAGAGGACTTCCACCGGGTGCCCATTGGCCGGCCGGTGGCGAACACAGTGCTGTACGTGCTGGACGTGCACGGGCAGCCGGCGCCGGTGGGCATTCCGGGCGAGCTGCACATTGGCGGCGTGCAGGTGGGACGCGGGTACTGGCAGCGGCCGCAGTTGACGGCGGAGCGATTCATCCCCGACGCCTTCAGCGGCATTCCAGGCGCGCGCCTGTACCGCACCGGAGACGTGGCGCGGTGGCTGGCGGACGGCACGCTGGAGTACCTGGGCCGGGCCGACTTCCAGGTGAAGCTGCGCGGTTTCCGCATCGAGCTGGGTGAAGTCGAGGCCGCGCTGCGCGCCCACCTCGATGTGTTCGACGCCGTCGCTGTGGTTCGCGAAGACGCCCCGGGCGATCAGCGCCTCGTAGCCTATGTCACGGGGGAGCCAGCCCTGGACGTGGCGGCACTGCGGGCACGGCTGGTTGAGCAGCTACCGGCCCACATGGTGCCCACGGCCATCGAGACGCTGCCGTCCCTGCCTCTGTCTCCCAACGGCAAGGTGGATCGTAAGGCCCTGCCTCAACCGAGGGCCACTCCTGCCCCTGGAGCCGCTGCCCCCCTGCCCGTGCAAGAGCGCATGACTCCCTTCCAACAGCGCGTCGCAGCCCTCTTCCGTGAGCTCCTTCGCGTGGAGCGCGTGGGCCTGCACGACGACTTCTTCTCGCTGGGCGGCCACTCACTCCTGGCCACGCAGCTTATCTCCCGGCTGCGTACGACCTTCGGCGTGGAGCTCTCCCTCAACGCGCTCTTCGACGCGCCGTCCGTGGCCAGCGTCACCGAGCTCGTCGAGGAAGGCATGCTCGTTCGTGTCACCGCGCCCCAGATTCCAGTGCTCCGGCCCGTGGCGCGCGATGGGAGCCTGCCGCTGTCCTTCGCACAGCAGCGACTGTGGCTCATCGACCAGCTCCAGCCCGGCGGCAGCCAGTACAACCTGCCGGGCGCGGTCCGGCTTGAAGGCGCGCTGGACACCGAGGCCCTGCGCCGTGCGCTGGAGTCCCTGGTCAAACGCCATGAGCCGCTGCGCACCCGCTTCGTGATGCGCGATGGTGACCCCCTTCAGGTCATCGACCCCGCGTCGGATTGGGCGCTCCCGGTGACGGACCTTACCGGCCTGCCGCGGGGCGACCGGGAGACCGAGGCGCGCCGGTTGGCCGCCACGGATGCGGGGCAGCCGTTCGATTTGAGCGCGGGCCCTCTCCTGCGCACCCTGCTGTTGAAGCTGGATGCGGACCTGCACGTGTTGGTGCTGACCATGCACCACATTGTGTCGGACGGTTGGTCGCTCGGCGTCATCGTGCGCGAGGTCGCCGCCGCCTACGACGCGTTCGCCCAGGGCCGCGGCCCCGCGCTTCCGCCTCTGCCCATCCAGTACGCGGACTTCGCATCCTGGCAGCGGCAGTGGCTCCAGGGCGATGTGCTCACCGCACACGTGGATTGGTGGAAGGAGCAGTTGGCCGGTGCGCCCCAGGTCCTGGACCTGCCCACTGACAAGGCACGGCCCAATCAGCGCTCGCAGTTCGGCGAGCTCTACCCCATCCACCTGTCGCAGGACGTGGTGGCGCCGTTCCTCGCGCTGGCGCGCCAGGCAGGGGCCACTCCGTACATGGCGCTGCTGGCCGTATGGCAGGTGCTGCTCTCGCGTTACAGCCGGCAGGAAGACCTGCTGGTGGGATCGCCCATCGCGGGCCGCCGCCACGGCGAGGTTGAAGGCCTGGTCGGGTTCTTCGTCAACACGCTGGTGCTGCGGGCCCGGGTGCGTCCGCGTGACTCGTTCCGAGCGTTCCTCGCGCAGGTCCGAGACACCACGCTGGCCGCGTACGAGCACCAGGACCTGCCCTTCGAGAAGCTGGTCGAGGAGCTCCAGCCGCGCAGGGACCTGGGCCGCAATCCGCTGGTGCAGACCTTCTTCTCGCTACTGAACACCCCCACGGGCCCGATGCAGGCCACTGGCCTCACGCTGCGTCCGGCGGACGTGGATATCGCGACCTCGCGCTTCGACCTGGGGCTCGCCCTCATGGACGACGCCGACGGACTGCGCGGCGCCATCGAGTACAGCACCGACCTCTTCGAGCCCGCCACCGTGGCCCGACTCGCCGGTCACCTGCGCGTACTCGTGGAGTCCGTGGCCGCGACTCCGGACCAGCCGCTGTTCACGCTGGAGATGCTCACCCCGGGCGAGCGTCATCAGCTCCTCCGGGAGTGGAACGACAGCCCGGCACGGTACGACGGCGCTGGCGGCACCATCGCGGAGGTCATCGCGCGGCACGCCTCCCTGCGCCCCTTCGCCGTCGCGCTGGAGTGCGGTGACGAGACGCTGACCTTCGAGCAGTTGGACACGCGGGCCAACCAGCTCGCGAACCTGCTCCGTTCGCGCGGGGTGAGCACGGAAGTGCTCGTGGCTGTGAGCCTGGAACGGGGCACGGCGTGGGTCATCGCGATGCTGGCGGTGCTCAAGGCCGGAGGCGCCTTCGTTCCGCTGGACGCGTCGTACCCCGCGCAGCGGCTGGCCATCATGCTGGAGGACGCGCCACCGCACCTGCTGCTCGCGTCGCGGGCCAACCACGCGAAGCTGCCGCTCCCCGACGGCGGGCTTCCCACCCTGCTCCTGGAAGAGCTGGACCTGTCGGAGTGGCCCACCACGTCCCCGGTGTCCGACGTGGGACCGAATCACCTGGCCTACGTGATGTTCACGTCCGGGAGCACGGGGCGCCCGAAGGGCGTGGCCATCCCGCACCGAGGCGTGCTCCGCCTCTCGCACAGTGAGCCCTTCATCCGCTTCGGCGTCCGCGAGACAGGGCTCGTCATGGCGCCCGCCTCGTTCGACGGCTCGGTGATGGAGCTGTGGCTTCCGCTGCTCAACGGAAGCGGCGTCGTCCTGTATCCGCCGGAGGCGCAAGCCAGCGACCTGGACACGCTGTCCCGCGTGGTGGAGCGCCACGGCGTCACGCTCATCCACTTCCCCGCAGGCCTGTTCTCGCAGGTCGTGGAGCACCGGAGCGACCTGCTGAAGAAGCTGCGGGCCATCAACGTGGTGGGTGACATCCTGTCCGCCCCGCACACGCGTCGCACGCTGACCACCACCGGAGTCCCCGTCACCAACGGCTACGGCCCGACGGAGAACTCCATCATCTCCACGAGCTACACGGCTTACGAGGCCTCGCAGGTCGGGGCCTCCGTGCCCATTGGCCGTCCTGTCTCGAACACGCAGGCCTACGTGCTGGATTCGCAGCTCCAACTGGTACCCGTGGGGGTGCCGGGAGAGCTGTACGTGGGCGGTGAAGGGCTCGGGCGCGGATACGTGTCGCGGCCGGACCTCACGGCGGAGCGCTTCATCCCCGCCCCCTTCGCCACCCAGCCCGGTGCGCGCCTCTACCGGACGGGAGACTTGGTCCGGTGGCGCCCGGACGGCACGCTGGAGTTCATTGGCCGCATCGACAATCAGGTGAAGGTGCGCGGGTTCCGCATCGAGCTGGCGGACGTCGAGGCCGCGCTGCGCACCCAGCCCGGCGTACTGGAAGCCGCTGCCGTGGTCCGCGAGGACATCCCCGGTGACAAGCGACTGGTGGCCTACGCCATGGGACGCGATGACGCGCCGCTGGATGTCGCGGCGCTCCGCGCGGGCATGCGTCAACGGCTCCCCGAGTACATGGTGCCGTCCGTCTTCGTGGTCCTCCCCACGTTGCCGCTGAGCACCAGTGGCAAGGTGGACCGGAAGGCACTCCCCGCGCCGGACAGCGCGTCCACGGGCCGTGATGGCCATTTCGTGGAGCCATCGAGCCCGCTGGCGCAGCAGCTCGCCGCGCTGTGGGCGAAGGAGCTGGGCACGGAGCGCATCGGCCTCCATGACCACCTCTTCGATGACCTGGGCGGAACGTCCCTGTCGGTCGTGCGCATCGCCAAGCGCATGCGGGAGACGTTGAACCGGGAGGTGCCGGTGGTGTGGCTGTTCGAGCACCCCACCGTGGACGCGCTGGCCGCCGTCCTGGAGCGCGACGCGAAGGTGGACGAGGTCCCCGCCGCCCCCGCGCGGCCCGAGCCTGCCTCCGAGCCGAGCGCCGAGGCGAAACACGCCACGGGCTCCGGCCTGGTCGCCATCGTGGGTATGTCGGGTCGCTTCCCGGGTGCCCGCTCCGTCCAGGACTTCTGGCGGAACCTGCGCGACGGTGTGGAGTCCATCTCCCGCTTCACGCCCGAGCAGTTGGAGCGGCTGCCCGGACTGCCCGAGGGACTGGAGCTGTCACAGCACCCGGCCTTCGTCCCGGCCGGCGGCGTTCTGGACGGCATCGACGGGTTCGACCCCGGCTTCTTCGACCTGTCGCTGCGCGAAGCGCAGTGGATGGACCCGCAGCAGCGGCTCTTTCTCCAGACGGCATGGTCCGCGCTGGAGGACGCGGGCATCGACCCGGAGCGCACGCCCGAGGCCATCTCGCTCTACGCGGGCGCCATCGACTCCGGCTACAAGGACGCGGTCCGGGCCACGCTGCCACTGGATGGCGCGGCGCTGTTCGAGCTCTACGGCACCGCCACCCATGAGAGCCTGGCCACCAAGGCCTCGTTCAAGCTGGGCCTCACCGGTGAGAGCGTCCTCATCTACACGGCGTGCTCCACGGGGCTCGTCGCCGTCCACCTCGCCTGCCAGAACCTGCTGGCCGGCCGCTCGGGTGTGGCGCTGGCGGGGGCCACACGCATCGCCGTCCCGCAGCGCACCGGCTACGTCTACCAGGAGGGCATGATTCTCTCTCCGGACGGCCACTGCCGGAGCTTCGACGCGAACGCGCAGGGCACGGTGTCCGGAAACGGCGTCGCGTGCGTGGTCCTCAAGCGGCTGGAGGACGCGCAACGGGATGGCGACTCCATCTACGCCGTCATCCGGGCCACGGCGACCAACAACGACGGGCGCTACAAGTCCGGCTACACCGCCCCCAGCGTCCAGGGCCAGGCGGCGGTCATCTCCCAGGCGCTCGCGCGCTCCGGCGTGCGGGCCCAGGACATCGGCTACGTGGAGACCCACGGCACCGCGACGCCGCTGGGCGACCCCATTGAAGTGGCAGCGCTCCAGCGCGCCTACGGCCTGGGCGTCGAGCACCGGGGCACCATTGCGCTGGCCTCGCTGAAGAGCAACATGGGCCACCTGGACACGGTGGCGGGACTTGCGGGCCTCATGAAGGTCGCGCTGTCCCTGCACCACGGCGAGGTGCCGCCCAGCCTGCACTTCGAGCGGCCCAATCCGCAGATCGACTTCGACGCCAGCCCCTTCTTCGTCAACACCACCCTGCGGCCGTGGCCGAGGACCGAGACGCCGCGACGCGCGGCCGTCAGCTCCTTCGGCATTGGCGGCACCAACGCCCACGCAGTGCTCGAGGAGTCCCCGATGGCGCACAGCGGCTCCACCACGCGCTCGCACCAGGTCGTCACGCTGTCCGCTCGCTCCGCCGAAGCGCTGGAAGCGGCGGCGCGGCAGCTCGCCGGGCATGCCGAGGCCCACGCCGCGGACCTGTCCCTGGCGGACGTGGCCTTCACGCATGCCGTGGGACGCAAGGCCTTCGAGTTCCGGCGCACCGTGGTGGCCCGGGACGCCGCGGACCTGACGGCGCGGCTGCGCAAGCCGTACACGCCGGTGAAGGTGGCCGATGCCGACGTGAACCGCCGCCGGGTGGCCTTCATCTTCCCGGGCCAGGGCGCGCAGCAGGCGGGCATGGGCCGCGAGCTGTACGAAGCGGAGCCGGCCTTCCGCGCGCACGCGGATGCGTGCCTGGCGCTGCTGGAGCCCGCGCTCCGGGAGCGGGTCCGCGAGGTGCTGTTCGCCGGGCCGGGAATGGACGCGGCGGCGGTGGCTGATACCCGTGCCGCCCTGCCCGCGCTGTTCACGGTGGAGTACTCGCTGGCCCGGATGTGGATGGACTGGGGCCTGCGGCCCTACGCCGTGCTGGGGCACAGCTTCGGTGAGTATGCCGCCGCGTGCCTGTCGGGCGTGCTGTCGCTGGAAGACGCGATGCGGCTCGCCGTGGCGCGGGGCGAGCTGATGCACCGGATGCCTCCGGGCGCGATGCTCGCGGTGGCGATGCCGGAGTCGCAGGTGCTGCCGCTGCTGACGGGGCGGCTGTCGCTGGCGGCCATCAATGCGCCGGACCGCTGCGTCGTCGCCGGGCCCATCGCCGAGGTGGATCGGCTCCAGGAGGAGTTGCGCCGCAGTGAGGTGGGCACGGTGCGGATGCCCGCGCCGCATGCGTTCCATTCGGCGGACGTGGAGCCGCTGATGCCGGCGTTGGCGGAGGTGGTGGCTTCACTCCAGCGCCAGGCGCCGACGCTCCGGTACGCCTCCAGCGTCACGGGGCGCTGGGCACAGGCGAACGAGCTGGCTCAGCCGGACTACTGGGCGGCGCAGATGCGTCAGCCGGTGCGCTTCACGAACGCGGTGGGGGCGCTGCTCGAAGAGGGATGCAGCCTGCTGCTGGAGGTGGGCCCGGGCCAGGACCTGACCCCGTTGGTGCGTGCATGCCTGGGGCGTGACAAGGAGCGGGTCAAGGCGGTGGCCACGCTGCGCCGTGGCGGGACGACTACGGAGCACGCGAGTCTGATGACCGCGGTGGGCGAGCTGTGGACCCTGGGCGTCTCGGTGGACTGGAGCGTCTTCTACGGCCACGAGCAGCGGCTGCGCCTGCACCTACCGACGTACCCGTTCCAGGAGAAGCGGTGCTGGGTGGAGGCACCGGCGCGTCCGGCGCCCGTGGCCATGCCCTCGCTGGCGAATGGCGCTGGGCACGGCAGCCTCGCGGCGCCCCACGCCACGTCGCCGCGGCAGGTGCAGGTCCAGGAGACGCCTGTGCCTGCCGCCACGCCAGAGCGTGAAGATGCGCCGCGAGGCGACATCGAGGAACGTCTGGCCTCGCTCTGGCGCGAACGGCTCGGCCTGCCGTTCGTGGGCCGCGACGACAACTTCCTGGAGATTGGCGGCAACTCGTTGATGGCCGCCCAGCTCCTCAACCAGGTGCGCTCCACGTTCGGCGTCCAGCTCCCGCTGGCCGCGCTGTTCGAGGCCCCCACCGTGGCGGGCATCGCGCAGCGCATCGAGTCCCTGCTGCGTCAGGCCCCGGTCGTGGAGAGCTCGCGCGAGCTGCCCATCGTCCCGCTGCCTCGGAACGAGCCCCTGCCGCTGTCCTTCGTGCAGGAGCGCGTGTGGCGCCTGGAGCAGCACCTGCCGGGCCTGTCCGCGTACAACATCCCGTTCGTCCTCCGGCTGGAAGGCGCCGTGGACGCGGTCCTCCTGGAGCGCGCCGTCCAGGAGATCATCCAGCGCCACGAGTCCCTGCGGACGACCTACGACGTGGTGGACGGCCGCCCCGTGCAGCGCTTCCACGCGCGGATGCACATCCCGCTGGTGCGAGTGGACCTCACCGGCGCCCCCGAGCACCGCGAAGCCGAGGCCATGCAGTTGGCTCGCGAGGATGCCGCGAAGCCGTTCGACCTGGTGAAGGGCCCCGTCGTCCGGACCACGCTGGTCCGGCTCGACGAGCGGCTCCACATCCTGCTGGGCAACATCCACCACATCGTCAGCGACACGCTGTCCATCTCCATCTTCATCCACGAGCTGTTCCAGTGCTACGCGGCCTTCCAGCAGGGCCGGCCGTCTCCCCTGCTCCCGCTGCCCGTGCAGTACGCGGACTTCGGCGCCTGGCAGCGGAAGGTCGTCGCCGAAGGGCGCTTGCCCGATCAGGAGTCGTGGTGGCGTCAGCAGCTCGCCGCCATGCCGAGGCAGCTCGGCATCGCCACGGACAGGCCGCGTCCTCCGACCAGCCCGCTCACGTCGGTGCGCATGCCGGTGTCCTTCTCCGCCGCCCTGTCCCGCGAGGTGGCGGGGTTCGGAAAGCGTGAGGGCTACACCTCGTACATGATGGTGCTCGCCGCGTGGCAGGCGCTGCTGCACCGCTACAGCGGGCAGACGGACATCATCGTCGGTACGCCCATCGGCAACCGCACCCGGCCAGAGCTGTTGCCGCTCATCGGGTACGTGGCGCACTCGGCCGCGTTCCGCACCAGCTTCGCGGACGACCCGACGTTCCTCGAGCTGCTGGCCCGCGTGCGGCAGGAGGTCAACGACGTCCAGCTCCGTCCGGACGTGCCCTTCGAGCACCTCGTGGAGGCCCTCATCCCCGGCAAGGACATTGGCCGGGGCCGGTTGACGGACACCATCGTCGTCTTCCACACCACCGCGGGCGGAGCCGCCGCGGCGCTGGAGCTGACCGGCGTTCGGGGGACGATGATGGAAGTGCCGGATGCCCCGGTGCAGTGGGGCGCGACGCTGTCCGACCTGTCGCTGGTCCTTGGCGATGACTCCGGCCGCATCGGCGGTGCGCTGGAGTACGCCACCGAGCTGTTCGACGAAGCCACGGCCCGGCGCATCGTGGAGCACCTCCAGGTGTTGCTGGGCTCGGCGCTGGCCCGGCCCTCGGAGCGCATCTCCCGGTTGCCCCTGGCCACGGATGCGGACCGGAGCGCCTGGCCCGCCCCCCTGCCCCGGTCTGTCTCGACGCCGGTTCCCACGCGACTGTCCCAACGCGCGGCCCGTCAGCCGGGAGCCACCGCCGTCCTTCAGGGCGCGACGTCGTGGACCTGGAGCGACCTGGCCCAGCGTGCGCGCAACGTGGCCGCACGGCTGCGCGCGCTCGGCGTGCAACCCGGTGAGCCGGTCGCGGTCTGCCTGAAGCCGTCCCCCACGAAGCTCGCAGTCCTCTGGGGTGTCCTGGAGGCAGGTGGCGCCGTCGTCGCCGTGGGCTCCACGGACCTGGGGCGCCTGTCTGACTTCGCGTTGCCCGGAGCCCAGGTGCCGGTGCTCATCACGTGGCGAGGCATCATGACCGCCGCCCGGTTGGATGCGGCGCGGGTGCTCCATGTGGAGGATGCGCTGGAGTCTTCCGGTGCCCTGGCGGAGCGTCCGGCCCCAGCCCCGGAAGCGCTGGCGTGGCTTCTGCCCGTGGGCGCCAACCAGTCGCCGTGGGCCCTGGTGCACCAGGGGCTCACCGAGCTCTTCGACGCGCTCGACATGCGGCTGCGCCCCTCGGAGGGCGCCACGTGGGTGGCCGCCGCGGAGTCCTCGGCGGAGCGTCCTGAGCTGGAGGCCCTGTGGGCCCTGTCTCGTGGACTGACCGTGACGTTCCCCTCCGAGCAGGTGACGGCTCAGTGGGAAGTGCTCCAGGGCGGCGGTCCGCGCCAGGGAGCGATGGACCTGAGCCTCATCTACTTCGCCAACGATGAAGACTCGCTCGTCGGCCCGAAGTACGAGCTGCTGATTGAAGGCGCGAAGTACGCGGATGCCAACGGCTTCTCGGCGGTGTGGACACCGGAGCGGCACTTCCACTCGTTCGGCGGCCTCTATCCCCAGCCGGCGGTGGTGGCGGGCGCGCTGGCCACCATCACCCGCAACCTGAGCCTGCGCTCGGGCAGCGTCGTCCTCCCGCTGCATGACCCGCTGCAAGTCGCCGAGCAGTGGTCCGTGGTGGACAACCTCTCCGGAGGCCGCGCGGGTCTGTCGATTGCGACGGGCTGGCACGTGGCGGACTTCACCTTCGCCCCGCAGAACTTCGAGGACCGCCGCAACGTCCTCCTGCGGAACCTGGAGACGGTCCGCGCCCTCTGGCGAGGCGAGAAGCTCCGCCGTCCGGGTGGCGGCGGCGTCACGGTGGAGGTGGGCCTGCGGCCCAAGCCCGTCCAGAAGGAGCTGCCCGTGTGGCTCACGGCCGCCGGCAGCCCGGAGACGTTCCGCCTGGCTGGCGAGGTGGGCGCTGGCGTGCTCACCGGATTGCTCACGCAGTCCTTGGAGGAGCTGAAGCAGAAGGTGGCCCTCTACCGCGAAGCCTGGCGCCGCAACGGGCACCCGGGCCGAGGGCACGTCGCGCTGATGCTGCACGCGTTCATCGGCGACGATGAACAGGAGGTGCTGCGCACGGTCCGCAAGCCGCTGCTCAGCTACTTCCGGAGCTCGGCGGAGATCACCGCCACGCTGCTGGCCGCGCAGGGCTACCAGGGCGAAATCGACAAGGTGTCCGAGGAGGACGTGAATGCCCTGCTCGAACACACCTTCGAGCACCACGCGAAGGGCACCGGCCTCATCGGCACGGTGGAGAGCGGCGTGCAACGCCTGCTCCACGTCCGGGAAGCCGACGTGGACGAGGTGGCCTGCCTCATCGACTTCGGCCTGGACACGCCAGTGGTGCTGGAGGGACTGCGCCGGCTGACCGTGATTCGCGAGCGCCTGGTGCAGGACGCCTCGCAGCGGAAGGTCCAGCGGCAGGCGGAGGGAACGCTGGCGGTCGACGAGCTGCTGGCGCTGGCCCGGCAGTCGGGCGCCGTCCTGTTGCATGCCTCGGCGCGGCTCGCGCGCACGCTGGTGGAGTTGCCGCAGGCCCGCGAGGCCCTGGAGCCCGTGGGCGCGCTCGTCCTGGACGGCGCCTCCGCGGAGCTGGCCTTGTCGCTGCACCGGAACCTGGGAACGGAGGTCCTGCTCGCGGGCGCCGCTGGCGAGGGAGGCCTGCTGCCTCGGCCTCCCTCGGAGCGTGTCCCCGAAGGGCTCCAGTCCTGGGTGCTGGACGCGGCCGGATTGCCGGTTCCCCCAGGCGTCGTGGGTGAGCTGGCCCTGGAGGGCGCGGGCCTTCCCTGGGACTTGTGGCGCGCCAACGAGCAGGAGCGCCGCCGCTTCGTGCAGCACCCGTCGAGCAGCTCGGCCCGGCTCTTCCGGACCGGACGGCACGCGCGGCTCCGCGTGGACGGCCGCGTGGAGCACGTCACCCTCCCCGCCGCGCCCAAGGTGCAGGCCCCCGTGGCCGCGCAGAAGCCCAAGCCCAAGGCGCCTTCCGTGCCAGCGCTGCAACCCGAGCACTCGGCGATTCCCCGCGTGCCCCGGACCCGGCCGCTGCCCCTGTCCTTCGCGCAGCAGCGGCTCTGGTACCTCCAGCAGCTCGACCCGAGCAGTACGGCGTACAACAACGGATCCAGTTTCCGCCTCACTGGTCCGCTGAACGTCGAGGCGCTCCAGGCTGCGCTCAACGAGGTGGTGCAGCGGCACGAAGTCCTCCGCACCACCTACCAGCTCACGGAAGAAGGCGCGGTCCAGCTCATCCACGCGGAGGGCTCGCTGCCGATGCCGGTGGAGGATGTCCCCGGCGAGACGCCGGAAGCGCGTGAAGCGGAGATGCTGCGGCGGTGCGCGGCGCTCGGAGCGCTTCCGTTCGACCTGGACAAGGGGCCGGTGGCGCGCGCGGTGCTGCTCCGGATGGGACTGGAGGAGCACGTCCTGAGCCTGATGCAGCACCACGTCATCTCCGACGCCTGGTGCACCCTGGTGCTGGGCCGCGAGCTGTCGGTGCTCTACGCCTGCTTCAGCGCGGGCATCCCGTCGCCGCTTCCGCCGCTGGAGGTGCAGTACGCCGACTACGCGGTGTGGCAGCGCCAGTGGCTGGAAGGCGCGGTGATGGAGGAGCAGGTTCGGTGGTGGAAGGAGCGGCTCACATCCGTCCCCGCGCTCGAGCTGCCCACGGACCGGCCTCGGCCCGCGGTGCAGTCCTACGCGGGCGGCAGCTTCCGCTTCGAGCTGCCCTCCGATGTCTCGGAGCCCCTCCTCGCCTTCGGGCGGCGCGAGGGCGCCACGTCGTTCATGGTGCTCATGGCGCTGTTCCAGGCGCTGCTGGGGCGCACGGCGGGCCAGGAGGACTTCGCGGTGGGCATCCCCACGGCCGGTCGTTCCCGGCCAGAGGTGGAGGGACTGCTGGGTTGCTTCGTGAACACGCTCGCGCTGCGCTCGCGGTTGGAGGGGGCACCGTCGTTCCGGGAGTTGCTGGGCCGAGTGAAGAGCCAGTCACTGGATGCGTTCGCGCATCAGGACGCGCCCTTCGAGCGCATCATCGAAGCGCTCCAGTTGCCGCGTGACCAGAGCCGCACGCCCGTGTTCCAAGCCGTCCTCAACGTGGTCAACACGCCCACCGTGGACGTGGCGCATCAATCGCTGAAGTTGAGCCAGCTCGGCATCGAGGCGGATACCTCCAAGTTCGACCTGAGCCTGGAAATCGTCGAGCGCAAGAACACCCTGTTCTGCCGTTTCGAGTACGCGTCGAGCCTCTTCGATGGCGGCACCGTGCAGAGGCTCGCGGGCCATCTGATTGAACTTGCCCGGGCCGTCATCGTCACGCCGGACCTGCCGCTGCAACGTGTCGCCATCCTCTCGGAGGACGAGCGCCGCCAGGTACTGAAGGGCTTCCAGGGACGTGAGATGGCGCCCGCTTCCGAGGCGAGCATCCACGCGCTGATGGAAGCGCAGGTGGCGCGCACGCCGGACGCGGTGGCGGTGGCGTTCGAGTCGGAGCGGCTGACGTACCGGGAGCTGGACGCGAAGGCCAACCAGGTGGCGCACCACCTGAGGGGGCTGGGGGTGGCACCAGAGTCGCTGGTGGGCGTGTGCCTGGAGCGCTCGGTGGACATGGTGGTGGCGCTGCTGGGCGTGCTGAAGGCGGGCGCGGCCTACGTGCCGGTGGACCCGGCGTACCCGAAGGAGCGACTGGGGTGGATGCTGGAGGACACCGGGGCGTCGGTACTGCTGACGCACGAGAAGTGGAAGACGGTGCTTCCGCCCAGCGCCGCGCGAGTCGTGTGCCTGGACAGCGCAGCGGGAGAAGTGGCGAAGCAGCCGGTGACGAAGCCGGCGGTGCAGGTGGGCCCCCAGGCGCTGGCGTACGTCATCTTCACCTCAGGAAGTACGGGGCGTCCGAAGGGGGCGATGAATGCGCACGGAGGCGTCGTCAACCGGCTGAAGTGGATGCAGGAGGAGTACGGGCTGGGTGGCACGGACGTGGTGCTGCAGAAGACGCCCTTCAGCTTCGACGTGTCGGTGTGGGAGTTCTTCTGGCCGCTGCTGGCGGGGGCGAAGCTGGTGGTGGCGCGGCCCGGAGGGCACCAGGAGCCGGCGTACCTGGTGAAGCTGATGAAGGCGGAGGGCGTGACGACGGTGCACTTCGTGCCGTCCATGCTGCGCGCCTTCGTGGAGGAGCCCGGGCTGGAGGGGCTGGGAAGTCTCCGGCGGGTGGTGTGCAGCGGTGAGGCGCTGAGCGCGGAGTTGGTGAAGAAGGCGTACGCGCGGCTGCCCGCCCCGGTGGGGGTGCACAACCTCTACGGCCCGACAGAGGCAGCAGTAGACGTCACGTACTGGCCCTGCCCTCGTGGCGAGGACTTCCACCGGGTGCCCATTGGCCGGCCGGTGGCGAACACAGTGCTGTACGTGCTGGACACGCACGGGCAGCCGGCGCCGGTGGGCATCCCGGGCGAGTTGCACATTGGCGGCGTGCAGGTGGGACGCGGGTACTGGCAGCGACCGCAGTTGACAGCGGAGCGATTCATCCCCGACGCCTTCAGCGGCATTCCGGGCGCGCGCTTGTACCGAACCGGAGACGTGGCGCGGTGGTTGCCGGACGGCACGCTGGAGTACCTGGGCCGGGCCGACTTCCAGGTGAAGCTGCGCGGCTTCCGCATCGAGCTGGGTGAAATCGAGACCGCGCTGCGCATGCATCCCGGCGTGCGCGACGCCGTCGCCGTGGTGCGTGAGGAGACGCGAGGGGATGCCCGCCTCGTGGCCTACGTCACGGGTGACTCGGCGCCGCTGGAGGCCGAGACGCTGCGAGCACAGCTGCTGAAGCAACTCCCCCAGCACATGGTGCCGTCGACCTTCGTTCACCTGGGCGTCCTTCCGCTGACGCCCAGCGGAAAGGTGGACCGCAAGGCCCTGCCCGCCCCCGAGGCGCCCACCGTCCAGCGGGGCCTCTACGTCGCACCGCGCACGCCGACGGAGGAAGCCCTGGCCGAGCTCTTCGCCCAGGTGCTCAGCGTCGGCCGGGTCGGCATCCACGATGGGTTCTTCGAGCTGGGAGGTCACTCGCTGCTGGCCACCCAGGTGGTGGTGCGCGTGCGGACGCGCTTCGGCATCGAACTCCCGCTGCGCGCCTTCTTCGAGTCACCCACCGTCGCCGGACTCGCGGCGTACCTGGACGGCCAGAAGAACGCGCCCGCGCAGTCCGACGCCGCGGTGCCGGCACTGACCCACGCGGACCGGCGCGCCTCGCTGCCACTGTCCTTCTCCCAGCAACGGCTCTGGGTCATCAGCCAGTGGAGCGAAACGGGCAGCAGTGCCTACAACCACCCGCTGGCGCTCCAGCTCACGGGCGCGCTGAACCTGCCCGCGCTCCAGCGAAGCTTCGACACGCTGGTTGCCCGCCACGAGGTGCTGCGGACGACGTTCCGCATGGAAGGCGGCGCGCCCGTCCAGGTCATCCACCCGCCCTCTCAGGTTCCCATCGAGGTCTTGGACTTGTCGGGTGAGGCCGTCGCCCATCTTCGTGAGGCGGAGACGCTGCGACGGGTCCAGGAAGAGGTCCAACGCCCCTTCGACCTGGCGAAGGGCCCGGTGGTCCGCGGCATCCTGTTGAAGCAGTCCGCGGCGGAGCACGTGTTGGTGCTCAACATGCACCACATCGTCACCGACGGCTGGTCCAACGGCGTGATGGTCCGGGAGATGGCGGCGATCTACGGCGCCTTCCGGCAGGGGCAGCCGTCTCCCCTGCCCCCGCTCCCGTTCCAGTACGCGGACTTCGCGGCGTGGCAACGGAAGTGGCTCCAGGGGCAGGTGCTGGAGGCGCAGCTCGACTACTGGCGTGGGATGCTCGCGGACGCGCCGCCGTACCTGGAGCTCCCCACCGACAAGCCGAGGCCGGAGCAGCCGTCCTTCCAGGGCGACAACACGCCCATCCAATTGCCGGCGGCCCTGAGCGACGCCGTGGACGCGCTCGCGCTGAAGGAGCGGGCAACGCCCTTCATGGTGTTGCTCTCTGCCTTCCAGGTGCTGCTGAATCGGTACTCCGGGCAGGATGACGTGCTGGTGGGCTCGCCCATCGCCGGCCGTCGCCACGCGCAGACGGAGGGGCTCATCGGCTTCTTCGTCAACACGTTGGTCCTGCGCGCTCGCTTCGGTCAGGACCCGACGTTCCGGGAGCTGTTGGCCCAGGTGCGTGACACCACGCTGGGGGCGTACGAGCACCAGGACCTCCCCGTCGAGCGGCTGGTGGAGGACCTCCGCCCCACCCGTGAGGAGGGCCGCACGCCGCTCTTCCAAGTGATGTTCGCTCTCCAGAACACGCCGGTTCCCGAGCTGACGCTCCCGGAGCTGTCCCTCCGGGGCTTCGAGTCGAAGCACACGGTCAGCCGCTTCGAGCTGGAGCTGGTCCTGTCCCGGGCGACGGAGGGCTACCAGGGCGGGCTCGTCTACAGCACCGACCTGTTCGAGTCCGCCACGGCGGAGCGACTGGTAGCGCACCTCCAGGTCCTGCTGGAAGAAGCCGTGACGTCGCCGGACACCCCTGTCTCCGCGCTGCCGCTCGAAAGAGAGGAGGCGCCGCAGCCGGACGACGCAGCGGACATGGCTCGCGAGGCCACCTTCCACCTGCGTGTCGAGGAGCAGGCGGCTCGGACGCCCGATGCCCCCGCCGTGTCGCTGGAGTCCCAGGTCCTCACGTACGCCCAGCTCAACGCGAAGGCGAACCAGCTCGCCGCGCAGCTGCGTACGATGGGCGTGGGCCCGGAGGTCCGCGTGGGCCTGTGCCTGGAGCGCACGCCCGATGCCATCGTCGCGGTGCTGGCGGTGCTCAAGGCCGGTGGGGCCTTCGTCCCCATCGACCCGGCTGCACCGGCGCAGCGCAAGTCCTTCGTCCTGAAGGACTGCAACGCGTCCGTGCTGCTCACCCTCCAGCACCTGGCCGATGCATGGAAACCCCAGGTCCGGAACTTGCTGTGCCTGGATACCGAGGCCTCGAAGCTGGCGTCACTCCCGACGCGGAACGCCGTGGTGAACGTCCTCGGGGAGAACCTCGCGTACGTCATCTACACGTCTGGCTCCACGGGCACGCCCAAGGGCGTCATGGTGCAGCACCGCTCGTTGCTCGCCATGCACGCGGGAACGACGGAGGCGTTCCAGGCAACGGGAGCCACCCGCCAGCGCATCAGCCTCAACGCCCCGTTCCACTTCGATGGGGCGTTGGAGCCGCTGGTCCATCTGGCGGACGGACACTGCCTCTGCCTGGTGCCCGAGGAGACGCGGAAGGATCCGGAGGCGATGCTGGCGTGGGTGGGGCAGCAGCGCGTGGACGTGCTGGACTGCACGCCCGCGCAGCTCACGCTCTTGCTCCAGGCTGGACTGCTGGAGCAGACGCATGTGCCCTCGCGAATCGTGTGCGCGGGAGAAGCGATGGCCCCGTCGCTCTGGAAGCAGTTGGCCAGCACGGAGCGCACCACGGCGTTCAACGCCTACGGCCCCACGGAGAGCACCGTCTGCGCCACCACGGCGAGCGTCCGGAACAGCACCGCGCCCGTGCCCGTCATCGGGCGGCCCATCCAGGGCACGCGAGCCTACGTGCTGGATGCGCGGCAGCGGGTGGCCCCTGCGGGCATCGCGGGTGAGCTCTACCTGTCGGGAGACGGCCTGGCCCGTGGGTACCAGGGACAGCCGCAGTTGACCGCGGAGCGCTTCATCCCCGACGCGTTCAGTGGAACCCCGGGGGCCCGCCTCTATCGCACGGGGGACAAGGCGCGGTGGCGGCATGACGGCACGCTGGAGTACCTGGGTCGGCTCGACTTCCAGGTGAAGCTGCGCGGCTTCCGCATCGAGCTGGGTGAAATCGAAGCCGTGCTGCGGACCCATGACCAGGTGCAGGAAGCCGTGGTGCTGGTCCGTGAGGACGTGCCCGGCGACAAGCGGCTCGTGGCCTACGTCGTCGTCGTGGTGACGCCCGAGGCCCCGGTGACCGCGGAGCTGTTGCGTCAGCACGCCCAGGAGCGGCTGCCGGAGTACATGGTGCCGTCCGCCTTCGTGCTGATGGGCACCCTGCCCCTCACCCCTACCGGCAAGGTGGACCGGAAGGCCCTGCCCGTCCCGGACGTCTCGAACCTGGCCGTCAAACGCGATGTCGAGCCGCCCGCGACGCCCCTCGAGGCTCAACTGGCGGAGGTCTGGAAGGAGCTGCTGCGTGTCCCCACCGTGGGCCGGCGCGACACCTTCTTCGAACTGGGCGGCCACTCCCTGCTGGCCACCCAGTTGGTGGCGCGCATCCGCGCCACCTTCGACGTGGACCTGAACCTGCGTACGTTCTTCGCGGCGCCCACCGTGGCCGCGCTCGCCGAGCGCCTGTCCTCCGCCTCATCCGGTCCCCGGCTTCCAGCCCTGACGCGAGCCCGGGGGGACGGAGCACTGCCGCTCTCCTTCGCCCAACAGCGGCTCTGGTTCCTGGATCAGCTCCAGCCGGGGAACGCGTCCTACAACATGCCGACGGCACTGCGCCTCTCGGGTGCGTTGGACGTGGCCGCCTTGCAGCGCGCCGTGGACGAAATCGTCCGTCGGCATGAATCGCTCCGCACCACCTTCCAGACCGAGGACGGCGCGCCTCGCCAGGTCATCCACGCGCCGCACCCCGTGGCTGTGGACCGGGTGGACTTCTCGGGCATCCAAGACGAGTCGCACCGGGAAGCGGAGGCGCTGAAGCGCGTCACCGCCGATGCCCGGCGTCCCTTCGACCTGACGCAGGGCCCCCTGCTGCGCGTCACCCTGTTGAAGCTGGCGCCGTCCGAGCACGTGTTGCTGCTGTGCATGCACCACATCATCTCGGATGGCTGGTCCATGGGCGTGCTGGTCCGTGAGGTGACCTCGCTCTACGGCGCCTTCCATGCCGGTCAGCCCGTGTCCCTGCCCGAGCTTCCAGTGCAGTACGCCGATTACGCGGTGTGGCAGCGGGGGTGGCTCCAGGGCGACGCGCTGAACCAGCAGTTCAGCTTCTGGAAGGAGCAGCTCGCGGGCGCTCCGCACGCACTGGAGCTTCCGACCGACAAGCCGCGCCCAGCGTTCCTCAGCACCCGGGGCGCATCGGTGCCGGTGCAACTCTCCCTGGCGCACAGCCAGGGCGTGGAGACACTGGCCCAGAAGGAAGGCGTCACGCCCTTCATGGTGCTGCTCGCGGCGTACCACATGCTGCTGAACCGGTACTCGGCCCAGGATGACGTGTTGGTGGGCTCGCCCATCGCGGGCCGACACCATGCGCAGACGGAGAGCCTCATCGGCTTCTTCGTGAACACGCTGGTGCTGCGCGCGCGCTTCGGCCGCGAGCTGACCTTCCGCCAGCTCCTGGCGCAGGTGCGGGACACCACGCTGGGGGCCTACGAGTATCAGGACCTCCCCGTTGAGCGATTGGTGGAGGAACTCCAGGTGGAGCGGGACCCGAGCCGCACCCCGCTCTTCCAGACGCTGTTCACTCTGCAGAACGCACCCATCCCCGAGCTCGTGTTGCCGGGCCTGACGGTGCGGCCGGCGGACGGTGAGGACACCGGCGTGGCGCTGTTCGAGCTGAGCCTGGACCTGTTCCGTGGCGCGGACGGCTTCAGCGGGACGCTCAACTACAGCACCGATTTGTATGAAGAGGCCACGGCCCAGCGGCTGGCCTCGCACTACCAACGGCTCCTGGAAGGCGTCCTGGCCCGGCCGGACGAGCGTGTCGCCGCGCTGCCGATGATGCCTCCTGAGGAGCGTCAGGCCGTGCTCGAAGCCGCGAGCGGCGCTCGGGAGACGCTTCCGAAGGACGCGCACATCCACGCGCTCTTCGAGGCGCAGGTGGCTCGCACGCCCGACGCGCTGGCCGTGGTGGCGGGCGCTGAGTCCGTGACGTACCGGGAGCTGGATGCGCGGGCGAATGCGCTCGCCCTCCGTCTGCGCGCGGCGGGCGTGGGACTGGAGCAGCGCGTCGCGGTGTGCGTGGAGCGCTCGGTGGAGCTGCTGGTCGCGCTGCTGGGGGTACTCAAGGCTGGCGGGGCGTACGTGCCGCTGGACTCGGAGTACCCGGCGGAGCGCCTGCGCTTCATGTTGGAGGACAGCGGCGCTCGGGTCATCGTGGCCCGTGCGGCGTTCCGCGAGCGCCTGGGTGCCGCGGCGGGCTGCGTCTGGCTGGATGCGGAGGTACCTCCCTCCTCCGGCGTGCCCCAGGCCCCCGCTGTCCTGGTGCCCCCCGAGGCTTCCGCGTACGTGCTCTACACGTCCGGCTCCACGGGCCGGCCCAAGGGCGTGGTCGTCCAGCACCAGTCACTGGTGAACTTCACCCGCGCGGCGTGGACGTCCTTTCCGGTGGCGCCAGGAGACCGGGTGCTCCAGTTCGCCTCCATCAGTTGGGACACCAGCGCGGAGGAGATCTACCCGTGCCTCACGAGCGGCGGGACGTTGGTCCTCCGGACCCCGGACATGCTCGACGAGCCCGGTGCGTTCCTGGCGAAGTGTGGAGCGGCGGGCGTGACGCAGCTCAACCTGCCCACGGCCTTCTGGCATGACGTGACGGCGAGCCTCGATGCGGGCACCGCCCGTCTCCCCCCAGGGCTGAAGTGGGTGGTGATTGGCGGCGAACGCGTGGCGCCGGAGCGGGTGGCCCAGTGGCAGCGGAGCGTCGGGGTCGAGCTGCCCCTGCTGAACACGTACGGGCTCACCGAGGTGACGGCGGTGGCCACGTCCGTGAACCTGTCAGCGGCTGGAGTTCTGGCGTCCCCGGGCGCCGAGCGCGAGGTGCCCATTGGCCGGGCGCTGACGAACGTGCGGATGTACGTGCTGGACCGCGAGCTGGAGCCCGTCCCCCCGGGCGTGCCCGGAGAGCTGTTCATCGGCGGCTGGGGTGTGGCCCGAGGCTACCTGGGCCGGCCGGAGCTGACGGCGGAGCGCTTCGTGCCTTCGCCCTTCGTGGACAGCGAGCGGCTGTACCGGACCGGAGACCTGGCGCGGTGGCGCCGGGACGGGAACCTGGAGTACCTGGGCCGCGGCGACACCCAGGTGAAGGTCCGCGGCGTCCGCATCGAGCCTGGAGAGATTGAGGCCGCCCTTCGCGCGCATCCCACGGTCCACGACGCCGTGGTGCACGTCCGCGAAGACGTCGCTGGCGACAAGCGATTGGTGGCATACGTCGTGCCGTCGTCCGCGCCAAGCGCGGGCCAACTGGAGGCGTCCGCTCTCCGGGAACACCTGCGAGGGAACCTCCCCGAGTACATGGTGCCCGGCGCCTTCGTGTCACTGGCCGCCCTGCCCCTGACGCCCAGCGGAAAGGTGGACCGGAAGGCCCTTCCCGCACCGGAGGCCTCACAACTGGCCCTCAAGCGCGACAGCATGCCCCCCGCGACGCTCATGGAGGCCCGGCTGGCGGAGGTCTGGCAGGAGCTGCTGCGAGTCCCCACGGTGGGACGCCACGACAACTTCTTCGAGCTGGGGGGTCACTCCCTGTTGGCCACGCGCGTGGTCGCCCGCGTCCGTGCCGACTTCAACGTGGAGCTGAGCCTGCGCGCGTTCTTCGAGGCCCCCACCGTGGCGGCCCTCGCAGAACGTCTGGGCTCCGCCACGCCCGGCTCCCGGCTGCCACCGCTCACCCGGGCCCGGCGTGACGGGCCGGCGCCGTTGTCCTTCGCCCAGCAGCGCCTGTGGTTCCTGGATCAGCTCCAGCCGGGCAACGCCTCCTACAACATGCCGTCCGCGCTGCGCCTGTCGGGGACGCTGGACGTCAACGCCTTGCAGCGCGCCGCGAATGCCCTGGTGGAGCGGCACGAATCACTCCGCACCACGTTCCAGGCCCAGGGCGGCGAGCCCCGCCAGGTCATCCACCCACCGGGAGCGCTGCCACTGAAGGTGGTGGACCTCTCGGGACTCCAGGGGCGGGCGTACCGGGAATCCGAGGCGTTGAAGCGCGCCACCCACGACGCACAGCAGCCGTTCGACCTGTCCACGGGCCCCCTGCTGCGCGTCACCCTGCTGACGCTGACCCCCACCGAACACGTGCTGGTGCTGTGCATGCACCACATCATCTCGGACGGCTGGTCCATGGGCGTGCTCGTCCGGGAAGTGGCCGCGTTCTATGACGCAGTCCTTCGCGGACAGCCCGCGTCCCTACCTGAGCTCCCCGTGCAGTTCGCCGACTACGCGGTGTGGCAGCGCGGGTGGATGCAGGGCGAGACGCTGAAGCAGCACCTGGGCTGGTGGAAGGAGCAGCTCGCGGGCGCGCCGCACGCGCTCGACGTGCCCACGGACAAGCCGCGCCCCGCGGTGGTGTCGCACCAAGGCGCTGGCGTGCAGGTACAGCTTCCGTTCGCGCTCAGTCAGGCGCTGGAGGCGTTGGCCCAGAAGGAAGGCGTCACGCCGTTCATGCTGTTGCTCGCGGCCTTCCAGGCGCTGTTGTGCCGGCACTCGGGACAGGACGACGTGCTGGTGGGATCGCCCATCGCCGGGCGCCGTCAGGCCGAGTCCGAGCCACTCATCGGCTTCTTCGTCAACACGCTGGTCATGCGCGCCCGAATCTCCCCGGAGACGACCTTCCGCCAGTTGTTGGCGCAAGTGCGCGACACCACGCTGGGCGCGTATGAGCATCAGGACGTGCCCTTCGAGCGGCTGGTGGAGGAACTCCAGCCCTCGCGAGACCTGAGCCGCACGCCGCTGTTCCAGGCCATCTTCGCCCTGCAGAACGCACCGGGCTCCGATCTGGCCCTCCAGGACCTCTCCCTGCGAGAGCTGGAGCCGACGCATGGTGTCAGCCGGTTCGAGCTGGAGCTGGCGCTGGCCCGCCTCCCGGAGGGCTACCAGGGCGCGCTCATCTACAGCACCGAGCTGTTCGAGCCCGCCACAGCGGAGCAACTGGTTGAGCACCTCCGGCTGCTGCTGGAAGGAGCCGTGGCGTCACCGGATGACCCCGTGTCCACCCTTCCCCTCCACACGGAGGCGGAGCAGCACCAGTTGATGGTGGACTGGAACAGCACCACCTCCAGCGTCCAGCGCGGTGGCATCTTCCACACGCGCTTCGAGCAGCAGGTGGGACGCACGCCCAACGCGCCCGCCGTGGCGCTGGATGAGCAGGTGCTGTCCTTCAGTCAGCTCAATGCGAAGGCGAACCAGCTCGCCGCGCACCTGCGCACGCTGGGCGTGGGCCCGGAGGTCCGCGTGGGCCTGTGCCTGGAGCGCACGCTGGAGGCCATCATCAGCCTGCTGGCGGTACTGAAGGCCGGAGGCGCCTTCGTCCCCATCGACCCGATGGCGCCCTCGCAGCGACGTTCCTTCATGCTGGAGGACAGCGGGGCCACCGTGCTGCTCACCGTCCAGCACCTGGCCGAGGCCTGGCGGCCCCAGGTCCGGCATGTGCTGTGCCTGGACACCGAGGCCGCGAGGCTGGCGTCACTGCCCACGTACAACGTCCCCGCGAACGTGCGCGGAGAGAACCTCGCGTACATCATCTACACGTCCGGCTCCACGGGCACGCCCAAGGGCGTCATGGTGCAGCACCGCTCGCTGCCGTGGTTGCTGCAGGGAATGACGGAGTCGCTGGAGATGGCCGAGCCCGCCGGGCAGCGCCTCAGTCTCAACGCGCCGCTGTACTTCGACGGCACCGTGGAGCGGCTCATGCACCTTGCGGAGGGCCACTGCCTGTGTCTGGTGCCAGAGGCCACGCGGAAGGACCCGGAGGCGATGGTGGCGTGGCTGGAGCAGCAGCGCGTCGACATGCTGGATTGCACGCCTGCGCAACTGGCACTCCTGCTCCAGGCCGGGCTCCTCGAGCGAAGCCACGTCCCCGCCAGGATTTTCTGTGGAGGCGAGGCCATGTCGCCCATGCTCTGGAATCGACTGGCCAGCACGGAGCGCACGACGGCCTTCAACGTCTATGGCCCCACCGAGAGCACGGTGTGCGCCACCTCCGCGCGCGTTCAGGGCAACCCGAGTCCCGTCCCCGTCATTGGCCGTCCCATCGTGGGAACGCGGGTGTACGTGTTGGACTCGCGACAGCAACTGGCTCCGCTGGGAACCGCGGGCGAGCTGTGCATCGCGGGAGAAGGTGTGGCCCGGGGCTATTTTGGCAGGCCAGGGCTGACGGCGGAGCGCTTCATCCCGGACGCTTTCAGTGGACAGCCGGGGGCCCGCCTCTACCGCACGGGAGACAAGGCCCGGTGGCGGCATGACGGCACGCTGGAATACCTGGGGCGGCTCGACTTCCAGGTGAAGGTGCGGGGCTTCCGCATCGAGCTGGGCGAAATCGAGGCCGCCCTGCGCACCCACGGTCAGGTCCAGGACGCCGTGGTGCTGGCGCGCGAGGACGTGCCGGGCGACAAGCGGCTCGTGGCCTACGTCGTGGGCGACTTCATCACGGCCGAGTCGCTGCGCCAGCACCTCCTGCAGCGGCTGCCTGAGTACATGGTGCCTTCGGTCTTCGTGCCACTGGCCGCCCTGCCGCTGACGTCCACTGGCAAGGTGGACCGCAACGCGCTGCCGACACCGGACGCATCCCAGCTCGCGCTCACGCGCGACGTCGAACCGCCTGCGACGCCCACGGAGGCTCGGCTGGCGGAAATCTGGAAGGAGCTGCTGCGGATCCCCACCTTGGGCCGGCATGACAACTTCTTCGAGCTGGGCGGACACTCCCTGCTGGCCACCCAGGTCGTGGCCCGCATCCGCGACACCTTCGATGTGGAGCTGAACCTGCGCGCGTTCTTCGCGGCCCCCACCGTGGCGACGCTCGCCGAGCGGCTGGCCTCCACGACGCCCAGCCTCCGGCTCCCGCCCCTGACGCGCGCCGGGAGGGACGGAGCACTGCCGCTCTCCTTCGCGCAGCAGCGACTGTGGTTCCTGGATCAGCTCAATCCGGGCGACGTGTCCTACAACATGCCGTCCGCGCTGCGGCTGTCAGGGACGCTCGACGTCGAAGCCCTGCGGCGAGCCGTGAGTGCCATGGTGGAGCGGCACGAAGCGCTCCGCACCACGTTCCAATCGGTGGCTGGCGAGCCCCGGCAGGTCATCCACCCTCCGCACGCCACGGTGGTGGAGGTGGTGGACCTCTCGGACATCCAGGACCGGGCCCAGCGGGAAGCGGAGGCGATGCAGTGCGCCACCCGGGATGCCCGACAGCCGTTCAATCTCTCCGCGGGGCCCTTGCTGCGCGCCACGCTGCTGAAGCTGGAACCGTCCGAGCACGTCCTGTTGCTGTGCCTGCACCACATCGTCTCGGACGGCTGGTCCCTGGGCGTGCTGGTGCGTGAGGTGACCACGTTCTACGAGGCCTTCCACAACGGACACCCCGCTGCCCTGCCCGAGCTTCCGGTGCAGTACGCCGACTACGCGGTGTGGCAGCGCGGGTGGCTCCAGGGCGAAACGCTGAAGGCGCAGCTCGGCTGGTGGAAGTCGCAGTTGGCCGGTGCGCCCCATGCGCTGGAGTTGCACACCGACAAGCCCCGGCCCGCGGTGCTGCGTCACCACGGCGCGGCGGTGCCGGTGCAACTGCCCCAGGAGCTCGCGCTGATGCTGGATGCGCTGGCGCAGCGTGAGGGCGTCACACCGTTCATGCTGCTGCTCGCGGCATTCCAGTCGGTCCTGGCCCGTCATGCCGGGCAGGACGATGTGTTGGTCGGCTCGCCCATCGCCGGCCGGCGCCACGCGGAGACCGAGCCGCTCATCGGCTTCTTCGTGAACACGCTGGTGCTGCGCGCCCGCCTCACGCCCGCGATGACCTTCCGTCAGTTGCTGGCGCAAGTCCGTGACACCACGCTGGGCGCGTATGAGCATCAGGACGTGCCCTTCGAGCGGTTGGTGGAGGAACTCCAGCCCTCGCGAGACCTGAGCCGCACGCCGTTGTTCCAGGTGATGTTCGCGTTGCAGAACACGCAGGTCCCCGAGCTGACCTTGCCCCAGCTGTCGGTCCGTCCCGCGGACGCCGACGACTCGGGGGTGACGCTGTTCGAGCTGAGCCTGGACCTGGCGCGTGCCCAGGATGGCTACGAGGGCGCGCTCGTCTACAGCACCGAGTTGTTCGAGCGCGCCACGGCGGAACGGCTGGCCACCCATCTCCGGCTGCTGCTGGAGCGTGCCGTGGCCGCGCCGGACCTGGCCCTCGCCACCCTGTCCCTCCACACGGAGACGGAGGAGCAGCAGTTGATGGTGGACTGGCACGACCTCGCGCCAGCCCGCGAGCGGGGTGCGCTCTTCCACACACGCTTCGAGCAGCAAGCCGCGCGCACGCCCGAGGCCCCCGCCGTGACACTGGGGGCGCAGGTGCTGTCGTTCGCCCAGCTCGACGCGAGGGCCAACCAGCTCGCCTCGTCCCTGCGCTCGCTGGGCGTGGGCCCCGAGGTCCGCGTGGGCTTGTGCCTGGAGCGCACGCCGGACGCCATCGTCGCGGTGTTGGCGGTGCTCAAGGCGGGGGGCGCCTTCGTGCCCATCGACCCGTCAGCGCCGGCACAGCGCAAGTCCTTCGTCCTGAAGGACAGCGACGCGTCCGTCCTGCTCACCGTCCAACCGCTGGCGGACGCCTGGAAGCCGCAGGTCCGGCATCTGTTGTGCCTGGACACCGGGGCGTCGAACCTGGCGTCACGGCCCACGGATGACGTCACGGTGGAGGTCCGCGGAGAGAACCTCGCGTACGTCATCTACACGTCCGGCTCCACGGGCACGCCCAAGGGCGTCATGGTGCAGCACCACTCGCTGGCCTCGCTGCACGTGGCCTCGAACCTCGCGTTCCACCTGGGGCAGGCGCCGGGGCAGCGGTTCAGCCTCAACGCGCCGCTCTACTTCGACGTCAGCATGGACCAGCTCGTCCATCTGGCGGACGGGCACTGCTTGTGCCTGCTGCCCGACGACACACGGAGGGATCCGGAGGCGATGCTGGCGTGGCTGGAGCAACAGCGCGTGGACGTCCTGGACTGCACGCCCGCGCAACTGACGCTTCTGCTCCAGGCCGGGCTGCTGGAGCGTGCCCACGTCCCGTCGCGGATTCTGTGCGCGGGTGAAGCCATGGACCCGTCGCTCTGGAGCCGCCTGGCGAACACGGAGCGCACGACGGCGTTCAACGCCTACGGCCCCACCGAGAGCACCGTGTACGCCACCTATGCGCGCGTGCAGCACAGCCCGAGTCCGGTCCCTGTCATCGGCAAGCCGCTCGCGGGGACTCGGGCATTCGTGCTGGATGCGCGCCAGCAACTGGCCCCCCTGGGCACCGCGGGCGAACTCTATCTGGCGGGGGATGGCCTGGCCCGAGGCTACCTGGGCCAGCCAGGCCTCACCGCGGAGCGCTTCGTCCCCCACCCGTTCGCGTCCACGCCGGGCGAGCGGCTCTATCGCACGGGCGACAAGGCCCGCTGGCGGCATGACGGCACGCTGGAGTACCTGGGGCGGCTCGACTTCCAGGTGAAGCTGCGCGGCTTCCGTATCGAGCTGGGCGAAATCGAAGCGGCCCTGCGTGCGCACGAAGCGGTCCAGGACGCCGTGGTGCTGGCGCGCGAGGACGTGCCCGGCGACAAGCGGCTCGTGGCCTACATCGTGGGCGGCTCCGCCACCGTGGAGGCGCTGCGTCAGCACCTCCAGCAGCGGCTGCCCGAGTACATGGTGCCTCCGGCCTTCGTCTCACTGCCGGCCCTGCCCCTGAACCCCAGTGGAAAGGTGGACCGCAAGGCCCTGCCCTCGCCCACGCTCGCGGACACCCGGAGCCAGGAGGCCCACGTGGCGCCGCGGGATGGGCTCGAGCTGCGGCTCGTGCGGACCTGGGAGCAGCTCCTGGGCGTGGAGCCCATCAGCGTGCGCTCCAGCTTCTTCGAGCTGGGAGGCCACTCGCTGCTGGCCGTGCGTCTGGTCGCGGCCCTGCGCGAGTCCCTGGGCCGGCCGCTTCCCCTGTCCGCGCTGTTCCAGGCGCCCACGGTGGAGCAGCTCGCCGCGCTCCTGCGCCGCGAGGACGCGGGACCGACGTCGTCACTGGTCCCGTTCGACGCGGGCCGGAGTGGAACGGAGGTTCCGTTCTTCTGCGTGCACCCTGTCGGAGGCAACGTCCTGGCCTACGCGGAGCTGGCCCGGCTGCTGGGGCCGGAGCGCCCGTTCTACGGACTCCAGGCGCAAGGGCTCGACGGCAGCACGCCGCCGCTGGGCACGGTGGAGGAGATGGCCGCCGCCTATGTGGAGGCCATCCGCACGGTCCAACCCGCCGGGCCCTACCTGCTGGGCGGCTGGTCCGTGGGCGGCGTCATTGCCTATGAAATGGCGCGCCAGCTTCGCGAGCGTGGCGACACGGTGGCCCTGTTGGCGCTCATCGACGCCTACACGCCCGCGGTGCTCAACGCCGCCGAACCGGAGCCCGACGCCGCGCAGGTCGTCTCCGCTTTCGCGAGCGACCTGCTGGGCATCGGGTTCACGGACCTGGCCACGCCGGACGCGTCCCTGTCACCCGAGGCCCAGGTAGAAGCGCTCTGGGAAGCCGGTCAGCGCGCGGGCGCCTTACCGCCCGGAATGGAGCCCGCGCACCTGCGGGCCCTGCTCCAGGTGTTCGAGGCCAACCTCTGGGCCGCCCGCCGCTACCAGCCGCCCGCGCTGAACCCGGGCCGGGTGTTGCGGCTCCAGGCGACGGAGGGTGCGGAGGGCCTGCCCGAGGACGGCGGCTGGAAGGCGCTCGTGGGAACCGGACTGGAGCAGCACGCCGTGTCCGGCGACCACTACAGCGTGCTGCGCGCCCCGGGGGTCCGCGAGCTGGCGGACCGGCTCCGGAGCGCGCTGAAGGTCACCACCGCGTGAGGAGGAACTCGACGCCCAGGCCTAGCTCCTTGAAGTACTTGGGCGTCCCTCGGATGAGCCGCCGCTCTCCCTCCGTCTTCTTGAGGAGGTAGACCGGCATCGTGAGGCGCACGCCCACCATCTCCGCCAGGTCCACGCCCAGGCGGGCCTCCGGGACCGTCAGCGCCCATTCATTGGGCTTGCTGAGGTAGCCCGCGGAAACGCCCAGTCCGGCGCGCCACCGGACGTACGGCCCCAGGTCGAGGAACGGAATCGCGCCGGAGAAGCCGTCCATGTCGGAGACACAGTCGATGTAGAGGCCCAGCGAGGCCCAACGGATGCGGGTGTCGTTGGGCACGAGCTGGTCCATGTCCCGCACACCCAGCCCGGACAGCACGGCGCCGAAGCGCCACTCATTGCGGCTGTAGGCGTAGTCCTCGCGTCCCTGCTCGGACGCCAGGAACGGAAGCTCCACGCCCACACCCACACCGCGCTGGCGCATGGCGCTGAGCGTCCAGACATGGTGCGGTTTCGAATACGTCAGCCACTCGTCCAGGAGCGCGGCGCCCGCGGGACGGAGCGGAATCTTGAGGTTGCCCCGCTGCTGCGTGACGAGGCTGTGGAAGGCGGTGCCCACGCGTTGGCGGACCGGGATGAGGTCCTCTCGGGTCCCCGTGGCTTCAATCCCCTCCATGACGCCTTCGCTGTACTGGTAGCCCACGTCGCCCAGCACGGTGAGAAGGTCGTCGACCTGTCCCTTCCGGAGCTGTCCCGCTTCCGCCTTCTGCGTCAGGGCATTGGTGGCCTGACGCAGCCGCCCCAACTGCGGCGTCGTCGTGCAGTCATTGCCCACGACGCAGCGGAAGCCGGCCGAGTCGATGCCCAGGACGTTCAGCACGCGGAGCTCACGATCCCTCAGGCGCTCCTTGCCGGCGCGAGGCACCAGCAGGTCGACGGCGCGCGTCGAGGTGAGCTGGGTCGACAGGAAGCGGATGGCGTCCTGCATGCCACGGTAGAAGTCGTGCTCGCGGAAGCGCCGGTCGAAGAAGCCCATCATCGCGAACTGGAACTCCGACGGGAGCACGGACGTGCGGCGAGGAATCTGGATGCGGCCCGACAGATTGATGTCGTGCTCCAGCGTGTTGAGCACGGCGCTGTCGCGCGCGGCGTTCAGCACGTTGCCCAGGTGCTGGAAGTAGGCTTCGTCCAAGGGGCTGCGGGAGCGATCCGGCCGTTCGGGCGGTGATGCCCAGTCCCAGGCGACCGCGTCCTGGTCCAGGTAGACGACGGGGAAGCGCTCGCGATTGAGCGTCGTCTCTCGCGAGGTGCTGCGCTCCACCCACCGCGAGCCGAGCCGCACCGCCAGGTCCACGGGGTTGTTGTTGAGCACGCCGCCGTCAATGAGCTTGAGGGACTCCAGGGGCCCCCATTGCGTCTGGTTGAAGAAGGAGACCTCGACGGGGACAGGCGGGAACGCGAGCGGAAAGGCCCCGGAGGCCTGCGGCGTGAGCAGCAGGTTCGACAGGGACACCTCGTGTCCGCCGTCGCCCGTTGGTTGGGCGCCCAGCGCCGGGTAGTATGCGAGCTCCTTCGGCTTCACCCCGATGTGGGGGAACGACGCGCTCGCCGCGCCCTCCATGAATGGCAGCCGGGCGGTGAGCTTCCCTTCGCCCTGCGTCATCACCTGGACGACCAGCTTCTCCGTCACGCGCTTCAGCTTGAACTGGGCGTCGGGTCCGCCCTCGCCGAAGGGAACTTCGCGCCCGCGCAGGTTCGTCACGGTGATGCCGTAGGCGAAGGTGCAGTCCTCCTTGAAGCGGGTCGTCTGGGCCTTCTTCAGGATGAGCTGCAGGGTGTCCTGCATGTGGGGCTCGCTGAAGAGGTGCGTGCCCTGAGGTGGCTCATTCCGCTCTTCGGGGAGCAGCCGCCCCAGGTCGAGCTGGTCGATCCACACGGTCCAGAAGAGGCTCTGCTCTGGAGACCACGTGGGCTGGGCGAACGCCGTGTCACACGAGGCCAGTCCCCCGAGCAGCGCGTTCACCGCCCCCGCCGAGGCGCCCGTCCACACTCGCGGCGCCGGGTTGCCCAGGTCTGCCTGTGCGCCTTCTCGCTGCGCGACGCTCCAGAACCGGACCAGCGTGGAGAGGAACCCCGCCTGATACGCGCCCAGGCTGATGCCGCCGCTGACGACCAGGGCCGGCGCGCTGCGCTCCGTCTCCTCGGCCAGGGCACGGGCCCGTGCGGGGTCTTCGATGTGCAGCGGCAGGAACGGCGTTCCCTCGGGGACGAGCGCGTTGTCCTTCGCGAAGGCGCCACCATTCGGCGGAACGGGCGGCACCTCGGGGCTCACCGCTGGAACGTCTTCAGTGACAGCGCTGGCCGGCACCTCGCCCGGTTCGGCTTCGGGTGGCGCCGCTTGCGCATCAGGTGGGGCGTCCACCGGCACGGGGTTGGCGGGCGTGGAGGAGTCCTCGGCCTCGGAGGGGGCCGGTGGGACGGCTTGCGCCTGCGCGGTGCTGGTGGCTGCGAGCAGGACCACGGCACAGGCACGAAGAAGGATTTTGGGCATTCGCGGGCTCAGATGAAGGTCGACGTTGAGGCTATCCCTCAATCCTGACCCTGATCCCGGAAGCCCGGCAACCACGGAAGGCACCGGGGAAGCTGTCGTCCCCGGCGCCCTGGGTTCAAAGGCCTACGACTTCTGCAGCTCGTGTGAGCTGTCGGCGGCGGCCTGCTCCGGCGCCGCGACGAACAGGGCGTCGCCCGTGCTGGACACCTGGGGACGCAGCGGCGCGGCCACGGACTCGTGGACCAGCGCGGGAACCGCCACGGGCTCCACGATGGCGGCGGCCTGGGCGCGCTGCGCGGCCTGCCGGCGGCGCCACACGAAGTAGCCGATGGCGGCCACGGCCAGCACGCCCATCACGGCGAACTGCCCTTCCTTGAACTTGGAGATCATCGTGTCCAGCTCGCCACCGAAGTGGAAGCCGAGCCAGATGAACACGGGCGCGGACAGCAGCGCGGCCAGGCCGTCCCAGAAGATGAAGCGCCAGTAGGACATGCCCACGGAGCCCGCGGTGAAGTACGTCACGGCGCGCACGCCCGGCATGAAGCGGGCGATGCAGACGATCTTCTGGCCGTGCTTGACGAAGAGGCCTTCCACCTTCGCGCGTTTCTCGGGTGTGACGATGCGGGCGAAGAAGCCACCGCCGCCTTCACGCCCCAGCCGCCCACCCAGCCGGCGGCCGGCGAGGTAGATGAGGCTGTCGCCAACGATGATGCCCGCGAAGCCGACCACCATCATGACCGATAGGTTGGCGGCCCCCTTGTGGGCCAGGAAGCCCCCGAGGATGAGGGAGATGTCCTCCGGCAGAGGGACACCCAGTCCGCAGGCCACCAGGATGCCGAACACCGTGGCATAGGCGAAGACGCCCTGAGAGTCGCCGAGGAGGTTGGTGAGAAGTTCTTGCACGCGTCGTCCTGTCCGTTCACGTCCGAAGGGCCCGCCCCGGCAGTCACCTGAGGCCGCCCCTCTAGCGCCCAGACATCAACCGGGCGCGGGTCGTCAAAACTCCGGGTCAACAAGGGGAACCGACCCCAAAAATCCCTGAAACCCGGCCTCTGCTTGGGCCCTCTTCGGCGCCCGTCGTCTCTACTTATTCTCCGACCGCCGCCTCCCGCTGCCCCACTGTCCCGACGTCTCGCTGCCCCTTCGGGCAGCCTGCCCACCTGGGTTCCAATCGTCCAGGAGGCCCATGCCACCTCGGCCCGCACCGCGGAATGAGGTGCGAGCGCTAGCCACCAGGCCCTACTCGAGACCCGCACAGCCAGCGCTGCCGCGCAGCTTAACCACCGCCCGCCCGGATGGCGTCTCCTTCAGCTCAGGCCGCGGGCGCTTTTCCGATGAGCGTGCGCAGCATGTCCCGGTTGTCCCGGGCCTTCTGGCCGAAGTGCGCGACGATGCCCATCAGCAGCTTCACGCAGGCCTGCGGCTTGGTGGCCAGGAGTTTCTGGAAATCCGCGGCGCGAATCTCAAGGGCCGACACGTCGGTGACGGCGGTGGCGGTGCACAGCCGCTCACCCTTCTGCACCAGGGCCAGCTCTCCCAGGGGCTCGCCGGAGCCGACCTCCCCCAGGGACACATCCTCACCTCCGGCGCTCTTGCCGCTCAGGCGCACGGTGCCCTCACCCACGATGAGGAGTGACTCCCCCGTCTTGCCTTCGGCGAAGAGCACGGTTCCCTTGGGGAACGCACGCGTGACGGCGACCCCGGCGAAAATCTGGATGCCGGTGTCCGTGAAACCCTTGAACAGCGGACACGCCTTGAGCGTTGTGGCAGGCACGAGAGCCATGGATGTGCTCCTAACACGCCCAGCGTAGGCTCGCGAGCGACTCAGCGGTCCGTGTGGTACTCGGCCGCGAGCAGCACGTAGTGCTGCGCGGACATCAAGAGGAACTCACGCTCCGTCTCGGTGATGGGGCGCTTCACCCGGCCCGGGGAGCCCACCACCAGGGAGCCTGGGGGAATCTTCGTGCCCGGCGTCAGCAGGGCTCCCGCGCCGATGATGCAGTCGTCCCCCACTTCCGCGTCGTCCATCACGGTGGCGCCCATGCCCACCAGCACCCGGTTGCCGATGGTGCACCCATGGAGGATGACGTGGTGCCCCACCGTCACGTCGTCCCCCACCGTGGTGGCGGACCTGCCGCTGGTGACATGAATCAGGGACAGGTCCTGCACGTTGGTGCGCTTCCCGATGCGGATGGGATTCACGTCCCCGCGCAGCACGCAGTTGAACCAGATGGAGGAGTCCTCCCCCACCTCGATGTCACCCACCAACTGGGCGGAGTCGTCCACGAAGCAGCCCGGGTGGACGCGGGGGGAGACACCTCGGAATGGCCTCTGGGGCATGGGGCTACGCCTCCGCGACGACGTGGAACGGCGCCTCGGCCATGGGCACCGGCAGCGGCTCCACCGTGGGGGGCTTGAGCAGGGCCACCTGCTTGCCCGCGAGCTGGTTGGGCGTGGCGCGCTCCACCTTCACCGTCACGAAGGAGCCCGCGGGGGCGTCCCCATCGAAGTTGACGGTGCGGTTCTCCGGCGTGCGGCCGAAGCGCTTGGTGGCGTCGTAGCGCGAGTGCCCCTCCACCATGACCTCCACTTCCGAGCCCACGAGCGCCGCGGTGATTTCGCCGCTGATGCGCCGCTGCAGCTTCTGCAGCCGCTCCAGGCGGGCAATCTTCACCTCGTGCGGCACCGGACCCCAGTCCTTCTCGCGCAGGGCCGCGCCCGTCTTGGGCCGCGGGCTGTAGACGAAGGAGAACTGGTTGTCGTAGCGGACCTGCTCGGTCAGCTGCATCGTCATCTCGAACTCCTCCTCGGTCTCCCCGGGGAAGCCGACGATGATGTCCGTGGTGACGGCGATGCCCGGCCGCGCCTCGCGCAGCTTCGCCAGGCGCTCCAGGTACTGCACCACCGTGTAGTCGCGGCGCATCATCTTGAGGATGCGGTCGCTGCCGCACTGCACCGGCAGGTGGAAATGCGGGGTGATCTTCGGCTGGACGCGGAAGGCTTCGATCAGCTCGTCGGACAGGTCATGCGGGTGGCTGGTGGTGAAGCGCACGCGCTCGATGCCGGGGACCTCCGCGGTGCGCAGCAAGAGCTGCGCGAAGGAGATGCCGCCCGCGTACGAGTTCACGTTCTGGCCGATGAGCGTCACCTCGCGCACGCCCACCTTCGCCAGGTCCGCCACCTCGACGAGCACGTCGGGGAACGCCCGGCTCACCTCGCGGCCACGCGTGTGCGGCACGATGCAGAACGAGCAGACGTTGTCGCAGCCCTTCATCACCGTGACGAACTCGGTGACCTTGCCGCGGGACGTCTCCGGGTCGGCGCGCGGGAAGACGTACTCCTCCGAGTTCACGAAGGCCGTCTCCACCACCCGCTCCCGCTCCGCGGACACCCGGCCGATGATGTCCGGCAGGCGCGCGATGTTGTCGGGGCCGAAGACGAAGTCCAGGTACGGCACCTTCTTGAGGAGCTTGTCCTTCTCCTGCTGCGCCACGCACCCGCCCACGCCAATCAGCGCGCCACGGCTGGCCTTCACCGGCTTGTACCGCCCCAGGGCGGACAGCATCTTGTCCTCTGCCTTCTCCCGGATGGAGCAGGTGTTGAGGATGATGAGGTCGGCGTTGTCCGGCACCGGCGTCGGCGCGTAGGACATCTGGCTCAACACCTCGCTCATGCGGAGCGAGTCGTTGACGTTCATCTGGCAGCCGAAGGTGTGGATGAAATAGCGCTTCATGGAAGAACCCTGAGCAAGTACGTGCCCTTATCCGATGGCCGGACGCGGAATGCAACCAGCCGCCCGCCCGCCTTCATCCCCGGCTGAGCAGGTGCGTCAGGCGGGTGTGCAGGTCCACCAGCTCCGCTTCGCGGGCCCGGAGCAGCACCAGTGCGTCCTCGCCGTAACGCCGCGCCAGGGCATTGGTTTCGCGCTCCTGCTTGGCCAGCTCGTCCTGGATGCGGCCCTGGAGCTCGTCCGCCGCGCCGCCCTGGAGCTGCCCCAGCTTGTCCTGGAGCTTGCGGACCGCCCAGCGCCGCCCGCCGAAGGCTCGCAGCAGCGCGCTGCCCTGCTCCGCCGTCTTGGGGTCCAGCCCGGACGCGGCCAGGGCCTCGGTGTGGGCCTTGGCCAGGGTCTCCGTTCCCTGCCCGGAGGCCTGGGCAAGGTAGGTCTGCTGGTAGCAGACCAGGGCGTCGAGCATCGCCGCGTCCAGCGGGGGGGCGGCCCAGCGGAGGGTGCGGTCGTCGGCGGCGGTGAGGTCCGTGGACGACTCCCGGTTGGGGACGTCCTGGAAGCCGTTGTCGTCGAAGAGGAAGGAAGACATGGGGAGGTGCCTTGCGGGGGGGGAATGGGCCCGGGACTACGCGGGCACGAGCTGGTCGGCGATCCGGGCCAGGTCCGACACGGAGGTGACGACGACGGCCTGGTGACAGTGCTTCTCGTAGGTGAGCATCTCGCTGTCGCCAATGCCCCAGTTGCCACGCTCCTCGGGGCAGATCCACAAGAGCCGCTTCGCCTTGCGGCGCAGGTCCTTGAGGGCCCAGGCGTTGTTCGCGTTGTAGTTGTTCCGCCCGTCGCCAATCACCATCACGGTGGTCCGGCGGGTGATGCTGCCCAGGTGGTCCCGGGTGAAGTCGGCCAGGGCGCGGCCGTAGTTGGAGTTCGCGCTCAGGGACACCGTCTTGCCCGCGGTGGCCATATCGATGGCGGCGTCGACCTCCAGGTCCTTGAAGTACTGCGTCACCTCGCCCACGTCGGACACGAAGACGAACGAGCGCACGCGGACGAAGAGCGACTGCATCGTGTGCATGAACAGCAGCATCATCCGTGAGGCCTGACGGACGGAGTCGGACACGTCGCAGAGCACCACCAGCTCCGGGCGCTCGGGGCGGCGACTGCGGAACTGGGGCACCATGGGCACCCCGCCCCACGGCAGGTTCCGGCGCAGCGTGCGCCGCACGTTGAGGGCGCCCTTGCGGTGCGAGCGCTGCTTCCGGATGAGCCGGCTGCGCAGCTTCTCCGCCAGGGTGCGCACGGCGGACTCCATCTGGTCCACCTCCGCCTGGGTGAGCAGGTGCAGCGGCTTGTCCGCGGCGGAGTCGGTGCGGCGGCGGATGCGGGCCTCCGCCTGGCGCTTCACTTCCTGGCGGGCGGCGTCCTCGATCTTCCGCATCGCGGCCGCGACATGGCGCGAGACAATCTCCACCCCTTCCGGGGTGAGGCCGCGGGCTCGCAGCTCGTCTTCGAGCGACTTCATGTCGTTCCGGGCCTTGTCCGCCCCAGCCGCCGCCAGCATGCGCCGGGAGAAGAACCCGGCCTGGAGCGGGCTCTCCATCCGCGACAGGTCCAACTGCAGCGAAGCCATCCGGAAGATCTGCGCCAGCCGGGCCCGGTCTCCCATCAGCACGGCCTGGGCCAGGGGGGACATCTCCGGGAGGAGCTGGTGCATCTGGATGAGGACCATCTTCAGCAGGTCGCCCTCCAGGTAGCCTTCCTCCTCCAACTGCTGCGCCAGCGACTTGTCGATGTCCTCGAACGTCCTCGCCGCGCCGGAGAAGTAGAACTCGAAGGCCCGGTTGAAGGTGTCCACGTCCAGCTCGCGCTTCACCAGCGTGGTGCGGAGCACCGAACGGAACAGGTTCCGATCCTTGAGGCCTACCTCGGACGTGGCGCGCAGCGCGTCCTGGACCTCGGACGTACTGACACGCACACCGTTCTGGCGAAGGACCTCGGCGAACTCGACGATGCGGGCATCCACGCAACCATCATGTCCGGGGATGGCCCGCGCGCAATCGGGAATGCACAACCATGAAGCGAGCGGACGCCTGCCTCCCTGGTACACGCGGTGTAATCACTAAAATTTAGTGAATTACCGCTTATTCAAGACTGCGGTCGCGATCCACCCACTGCGGTTTCAGAGGGGAATCGGGCAAGCCGTAGCCTGAGCGCCGATGGACGCCCGAATCTCGCTGCTCAACAGAGCAAATACTGACAGTACGTGTTGGTGCTGTTCAGGCCGGCCGCTCGAAGGACATCACGGCCTCGACGTGATGCGTCTGAGGGAACATGTCGACCACCTGGAGGGCCAGGGGCTTGTAGCCCGCGGCAACCAGGCCGGCGGCGTCCCGAGCCAGGGATGCCGGATCACACGCCACGTACACCACGCGGCGCACCCCCAAGGCGGTCATCCACTTCGCCAGGCCCGGGGCTCCCGCGCGCGGCGGGTCCGCGAGGCACACATCGAAGCGGCGCTGCTCGGCCACCAGCCCGTCGCACACCTTGCGGGCGTCGCCCTGGATGAAGCGCACATTCGTCACCCCACCCTCGTGAGCGCTCCGCTGTGCCAACTCGACGCCCACGGGGGAGGACTCCACGCCCAGCACGGACGCGGCGGTTCCGGCCAGCGGGAAGGTGAAGTTGCCGTTGCCCGAATACAGCTCCAGCACGGTGTCGGACTCGCGGGCTCCCAGCTCGTACACGGCCGAGGTCACCAGCCCCACGTTGGCCTCGGCATGGGCCTGAGCGAAGGCATCCGGCCGCAGGTACAGGGGGACTTCTGGCCGCAGCGGCGAGTAGGAGCGCAGCGCCGGCTTGCCAAGAAGCCGAGCCGATCCTTCCTTCGGCGTCAGCACCGCGCCCTCCAGCCGCAGGGCGCGCACGGCCGCCTCGGCGGCCTCCAGGTGGCGCGCCGTCACCGGGCCGCTGAGATTCACCGCGAACGCGGCCTTGTCCCCTTCCGCCAGCAGCAGCACTTCCTCGGCATCCTTCGCCAGGGGCTTGAGCAGCGGGGCCAGCTTGCCGGGGAGCGCCGTGAGCACGGGCGTGAGCGCGCCGCAGACTTCCACGGGTACGCGTTCGTGGCTGCGCCGGCCGAAGTACCCCAGCGCGCCCTTGCCCGCGGGATGCAGCACCGCGCGGCGCCGGTAGCCCCAGTCGCGTGGGGCCACCAGCAGCGGACGCACGGTGAAGCTGTCCCGAGCCAGGTGCCCCAGGTGCTCCAGGGTGGAGAGGACGATCTCCTGCTTCGCGCTGCGCTGTGCGGGCTCGGCCAGCGCCAGCCAGTCACAGCCGCCGCAGTCGGACGCGTACACGCAGGGCGCGTCACGCCGGTCCGGGCCTGGCGACACCACCTGTCGCAGGATGCCGCGCAGCACACGGCCTTGCGTCTCCAGGTGGACGCGCACGGTGTCGCCCGGGAAGGTCCCCGGGATGAAGACGGTGCGCCCCTGCCAGGAGGCCACGCCTTCGCCGAGCTGGCCGAGGCGTTCGATGGTCAATTCAATGGGAAGTTCGGGTAGCGGCAGCATTCAGGCGCTATTCGGGCGGGAGCTCCGAGCGCAGGCGCTCCACGAACTCCGCGATACGCGTTCGCTTGTCTTCATCAACGTCCAGGAACTCCACCGCCATCCCTGGGGACTGAGGCGCGGGCACGCCCACGGCATTGGTGCGCGTCACCCGCCCCTTCAGCTCCACGGGGAAGTGCGCGCCGGGCAGCGTCACCAACAGCCGCACCACCGTGTCCACGGCCAGCGGCTTGTCGGTGTTGATGTAGAGGCCCCCCTTCGACAGGTTCACCGCCCAGTCGGTGACGAAGCCAGAGACGCTGCGGTAGGCCACCGGCAGCTCGTACTCGAGACGGGGCGCGCGGGGATGAGGGGTCGAGGTGTTGGGACTGTCTGCCATGAGAAGCGCTCCGCCGCGGGGTTCGTACAACGCCCGCGGCGGTGCACCTTATCCCCACACGCTCAGACTTTCATCTCACGGACGTCGGGGGCCACCGTCAGCTTCGGCTCGGTGAGCTTCTGCACCTGCTCCACCGTCACTCCGGGTGCCACCTCGCGCAGGATGAGTCCCTGCGGCGTCACGTCGATGTACGCGTGGTCCGTGACGATGTGGTGGATGCACTTGAGGCCCGTCAGCGGCAACGAGCACTTCTTGAGGATCTTGGGCTTGCCGTCCTTGTTGGCGTGCTCCATGGCCACGAAGATGCGCTGGGCACCGACGGCCAGGTCCATGGCGCCGCCCATGCCCTTGATCATCTTTCCGGGGATCATCCAGTTGGCCAGGTCGCCCTCTTCGCTGACCTCCATGGCACCCAGCACGGCCATGTCGATGTGGCCGCCGCGGATCATCCCGAACGACAGGGCCGAGTCGAAGAACGCGGCGCCGGGCACCGCCGTCACCGTCTCCTTCCCGGCGTTGATGAGGTCCGGATCCTCCTGGCCTTCCACGGGCCAGGGGCCGATGCCCAGCAGGCCGTTCTCCGACTGGAGCACGATGTCCATGCCCGGAGGGATGTAGTTGGCCACCAGGGTGGGCATGCCGATACCCAGGTTGACGTAGAAGCCGTCCTGCAGCTCCTGGGCGATGCGCTGTGCAATCTGTTCACGAGTCAGTGGCATGGCTGGGCTCCTCAGGCCGACTTGCGGACGGTGCGCCGCTCGATCCACTTCTGGAGGTTCTTCGCCTGGACGATGCGCTTCACGAAGATGCTCGGGATGTGCACCAGGTCCGGGTCCAGCTCGCCCGGCTCCACGATGTGCTCCGCCTCGACGATGGTGACCTTGGCCGCCATGCACATCATCGGAGAGAAGTTCCGCGCCGTCTTGCGGAACACCAGGTTGCCCCAGCGGTCCGCCTTCCACGCACGGACAATGGCGAAGTCCGCCTTCAGCGGCGTCTCCAGCACGTGCAGCCGCCCGTCGATGACGCGCGTCTCCTTCCCTTCGGCCACCTGGGTGCCGGCGCCCGTCGGGGTGAAGAAGCCGCCAATGCCGCAGCCGCCCGCGCGGATGCGCTCGGCCAGGGTGCCCTGCGGGTTCAGCTCCACCTCCAGCTCACCGGAGAGGAACTGTCGCTCGAACTCCTTGTTCTCTCCCACGTAGCTGGACACCATCTTCTTCACCTGCTTGTTCTGAAGCAGGATTCCGAGCCCCAGCTCGGTGGTGCCGCAGTTGTTGGAGATGATGGTGAGGTCCTTCACGTTCTTCCGGTGAAGTGCCTCGATGAGATTCTCCGGGTTGCCGCACAGCCCGAAGCCGCCGCTCATGAGCGTGCAGCCATCCGGGATGTCGGCGACCGCCTCGTCCGCGTTCGCGTAGACCTTGTTCATCCGCCCTCCCGCATGTGCGAACGGGGTGAAGGCCCTTGGCAGGCCCCCACCCCGTGCCCCTCTCCTATTGGGAGAGGAAGTTCAGCGCTCCACCATCAGCGCGATGCCCTCGCCGCCGCCGATGCAGAGCGACGCGACGCCACGCTTCTTGTCCAGGTCCTGCATCGTCTGCAGCAGCGTCACCAGCACGCGCGCGCCGGACGCGCCAATCGGGTGCCCCAGCGCCACCGCGCCGCCGCGCACGTTCACTTTCGACACGTCCAGGCCGAGCAGCCGGTTGTTCGCGATGGACACCACCGCGAACGCCTCGTTGATCTCCCAGAGGTCCACGTCACCCGCGCTGATGCCCTGCTTCTTCAGCAGCTTGTTGATGGCGTCCGTGGGCGCGATGGTGAACTCCACCGGCTTGCGCGCCGCCTGGGCGTAGCCCGTGATGCGGCCCAGGATGGCGCGGCCCTCGGCCTTCGCGCGCTCCTCGCTCATCAGCACCAGCGCCGCGGCGCCGTCGTTGATGGAGGACGCGTTGGCGGCCGTCACCGTGCCGTCCTTCTTGAACACCGGCTTCAGGCCCGGAATCTTCTCCGGCTTCGCGTTGCGGGGCCCCTCGTCGTCGGAGACGGTGACGACGTCCTCCGGCTTCTTGCCCGGAATCTGGACCGGGACGATCTCCGCCTTGAACAGGCCTTCCTTCTGGGCCTGGATGGCGCGGCGCGTGGACTCCAGCGCGTACTCGTCCTGCTGCGAGCGGCTGATGTCCTGCGTCGTGGCGCACTCCTCGGCGCAGATGCCCATGTGGACGTTGCCGTACACGTCCCAGAGGCCGTCGTGGATCATCGCGTCCTTGAATTCCACGTTGCCCATGCGCGCGCCGCCACGCATCGTGTGGCTGATGTACGGCGCGTTGCTCATGGACTCCATGCCGCCCACGACGACGACGTCCGCGTCACCCAGGGCAATGGCCTGCGCGCCCGCGCTGACGGCCTTGAGGCCGGAGCCACAGACCTTGTTGAGCGTGGTGGCGGGAACCGTCTCGGGCAGGCCGGCGAAGATGGCCGCCTGGCGAGCGGGCGCCTGGCCCACGCCCGCGGTGAGCACACAGCCCAGGATGACTTCCTGAACGGCCTCGGGCTTCACGCCCGCGCGCTCCAGCGCCGCCTTGATCGCGATCGCGCCCAGCTGCGGGGCCGTCAGCTTGGCGAGCGCGCCCTGAAAGGCACCAATGGGGGTACGGGCCGCGCCCACGATGACGACGTCACGAGCCATGAAACCTGCCTCCTCTTGAGGATGTGCGGATGCTCTTCGATAACAGTGTCGGGGGCCCTTATCACCGGCCACTTCCCTGAGTTCAAGCATCCTTGCTCGTCACACGGGCGTGAGCGTCCACTGTGCACGACGCAACGCGCCAGCCCTCGTAACCGCGCGAAGTCACGAAGGCTGGCGGTGTGCTGGATGGGCCCCTGCCCAACCTACCGGTCGGACGGTTCCTAGCGGGCGCGCCAGGTGACCAGCGCCATGTCCGCGCCACCTGTGGTGAGGACCTCGCCGTCCCCGCGCCATGATGCGCCCAGGACCGTGCTGTCGTGGACCCCCATGACGCTGGGCAGAAGTTGGCCGTGCTCATGCACCTGCCAGTCGAAGACGAGCTGATACGCACCGCCACCGGAGAAGCGCGTACCGTCCGGGTGCCACGCCAGGGACAGTTGCCTCATCCACATAGGGGTCTCCGCGACGACAGCCCCCGTCCCCACGTCCAGGACGGACACCCCCAGCCGGTCGCTGCAGGCCAACCGGGTTCCATCGGGACTGAGCGCCGCGGTGGTCAGGATTTCCGGGGCGGACTCCACGCGCTTGAGCACCCCGGAGCTGCGGTTCCAGACATCCCATGCCGCGTGGGTATAGACGATGATCAGCGACTGGCTGTCCGGCGTCCATCCCAGCGCTACGACGGGGCTGTCCGTCTCTGGGATGTTGAGCAGCTCCGTGCGCGAAGCGACGTCCCAGACCTGGACGCTGGTCATGCTTCCCGTGAGAAATAGCGTCGCGCCCGCGCTCGCCAGCGTGCGGCCGTCCGGACTCAGTGCGACGTGCTCCACCTTGGGTGTATGCCCCTGCGCCCGTTGCATCATCTGCAGCGGCGGCTGCGTCAGCCGGCCCGTGCCGGCGTCCCAGACGCAGACGCGGCCATCAGCACCTCCCGACGCGAGCCGTGCGCCACTCGCGTCCCATCCGAGCGCGCGGACCGACTTGCCCTCGTGTCCGTCCAAAGTCGCCAGCGCCTGGCCCGCGGCGCCCCAGAGCCGGACCTTTCCGTCGTCGCCCGCTGACGCCAGCCGGTCCCCCGCCGGACTCCACTTCGTGGCGTTGATCGCGGACGAATGGGCCACCAACTCGTGGCGCTGCAGCCGCGATTGCTGCGCGTCCACGCTGAAGGTGGAGACCGACGCGGGCCTGCGGGCCACCGCGACGAACGAGTCGTGGACCGGGTGGAAGCGCACGGCGCTGAAGCCCAGGGCGTCCAACGGATTGGGGGGCACCTCGGTGCCGTTTGCGACCACCGTCCCGGTGTTGACGTTCAGGACCGTCAGGGAGTGGACCAGGTCCACGATGACGAGCCAGTCCTGGGTTGGGCTCCAGTCCATGCGGGACGACACGCTCCACGGTCCAAACCAGGAGGCCTGGAGCTCGTGGGTTGCCGTTTCGTACACCCGGACGTTCCGGTAGCTCCCCACGGCGTAGCGAGCGCCGTCCGGACTCCAGGAGAAGCTGTCGCCATGCCCCACCTCGTGGACCTGCACCCAGGGGTCCAGATTGTGGATTTCCACCTGCTCGCCCGCCATCTCCAACGCAACCCGCGCTCCGTCCGGGCTCCAGTGGATTTTCCGGAGGGTGCGCGCCGTCCGCAACGGCGCCCGGCTCTCCGTCCCCGAGGACGCGGCCCAGAAGCGCACCTCCGCGCCGCCTGTCTCCGGGTGGCTGACGCTGGCCAGCTCATTTCCTCTCGCATACCAGGCCAGCCCCACCACGGGCCCAGCGTGGGCGCTCCACGTCTGGTGGAGCGCTCCCGTCGCCGGGTCGATCAAGGCCAGTCGCCCATCCGCGAGCCCCACCGCTAGGTCCTCGTCCCGCGGGCCCCAGGACACCGAACGGATGTCAGTGGAGTCCTGGTGGATGATGCGGGCAACCTGCCCAAGGCCCGCATTCCAGATGCGCAGGCCGCCTCGCGTGCCCCTTTGATCCAACACCGCGAGCAGCCGGCCATCGGGGCCCCACGACGCATCGCTGGGGTAGGAGGCGCCCGTCTGGCGCCACTCCACGGCCTGCTCCTCCCGTCGGGCGAACCCTGCCCCACAATGATAGTTGTGGTCGACCCGGACGACCTGGGACGCGCGCTCGGTGCCACAGCGCAGCAGCCCCGTGAAGCGCCAGCCGGGCTGTGGCTCCGCGGATAGGGTGACTTCGGCTCCGACCTCGAAGCGAGCGCTGCAGGTGGACGTGCAGTCGATGCCGCTCGGCGTGCTCGTCACGCGCCCGTGGCCAAAGACCTCCACCGTGAGCTCCCGCTTCCCGTCATCCAGCGGTGGCGCCGGGTGCACTTCGAAGAGCGCGTATTCGGACCACGCCCCCAACTGTCCGTGGGTATCGACCGCGCGGCAGCGGGCCGAAAACTGCCCCTTCGTCTGGAAGACGGGAGCCACGTCACCGGCGGTGCCGCTGGGAACACGTTCGGACAGGCTGACTTCCGCCTTCGCGCGCCCCCAGTCGAACGCATAGGTCAGCGCGTCACCGTCCGGATCCTCGGCGATGCACCGGAAGCCTCCCGGCAATCCCGCCGTGAGCCCTACGACGGGGGCCTCGATGCGTGCCTGGCCCGGAGGGCGGGACACAGAGGGATTCGGGCTGCTTCCATCCGAACAAGCAAACACCGCACTCAGCATGAGCGCGCAGGCCACCCCGGCGCGACTGCCCCAGGCAACAGAACGAACAGACATGGATTGTCCCCCGCGCGCTCGGCCCCGTAGCGCGCGGCGTCTTGCATAGCAGGCCCCGCCCCGAAACGGCAACGGCCGGGCCCCCTCTCGGGAACCCGGCCGTCTCGCCGTGCTGGCGCGTGCGGCTGAAGACTACTTCTTCAGCTTGCTCGCCATCACGTCGCCGAGGCGCGCCTTCGAGCCTTCCGCCTGCTTGCGGAGGTACTCGCGGTAGTCCTCGCCCTCGCCGATCAGCGCCTTCATCGACAGCGCGACCTTCCGGTCCGGGGTGTTGATGTCGATGATCTTCACCTCGACATCCTGCGCCTCCTGCACCACGTCACGCGGGTTCTCGACACGCTCCTCCTTCAGCTCGGAGACGTGGACGAGGCCCTCGATGCCCGGCTCGATCTCCACGAACGCGCCGAAGTCGGTGACCTTGGTGACCTTGCCCTTCACGCGGCTGCCCACGGGCAGGCGCTCGGACAGCGTCTCCCAGGGGTCCGGCTGGAGCTGCTTGATGCCCAGGCTGAAGCGCTCGTTCTCGACGTCGATGTTGAGCACCACCGCCTCGACCTCGTCGCCCTTCTTGAACATCTCGCCCGGGTGCTTGATGCGCACCGTCCAGGAGATGTCGGAGACGTGCACCAGGCCGTCCACGCCCTCCTCGACGCCGACGAACACGCCGAAGTCGGTGACGTTGCGGATCTGACCCTTGATGACGGAGCCGATCGGGTACTTGTCCTCGAGCAGCGTCCAGGGGTTCTGCTCGATCTGCTTCATGCCCAGCGCGATGCGCTTGGCCTTCGGATCGATGTCCAGGACGACGGCCTCCACCTCCTGGCCGACCTCCAGGATCTTGGACGGGTGCTTGAGGCGCTTGGTCCAGGACATCTCGGACACGTGCACCAGACCCTCGACGCCCTGCTCGATCTCGATGAACGCGCCGTAGTCCGTGATGGACACGACCTTGCCGCGGACGCGCGTGCCGACCGGGTACTTCTCGTCGGCGCGGTGCCACGGGTCCTCCTGGATCTGCTTCAGGCCCAGGCTGACGCGCTCCTGCGTCGGGTCGAACTTGAGGACGACGACGCGAACCTCGTCACCCACGTTGAACATCTCGCTCGGGTGACCGATGCGGCCCCACGACATGTCCGTGATGTGGAGCAGACCGTCGATACCGCCCAGGTCGATGAACGCACCGTAGTCGGTGAGGTTCTTGACCACGCCCTTGAGGACGGCACCCTCCTTGAGGTTCTTGAGGGTCTCCTTCTTCATCTCCTCGCGCTGCTTCTCGAGGAGCACGCGGCGGGAGAGGACGATGTTGCCGCGCTTCTTGTTGAACTTGATGACCTTGAACTCGAATTCCTTCGAGATGTACTGGTCAAGGTTCCGCACGGGGCGGATGTCAACCTGCGAGCCGGGCAGGAACGCCTTCACGCCGATGTCGACGGACAGGCCGCCCTTCACGCGACCGACGATGGTGCCCTTGACGATCTCATCGCGCTCGCAGGCGGCGCTGATCTCGTCCCAGATGCGCATCTTGTCGGCCTTCTCCTTGGAGAGGACGACCATGCCGGTGTCGTTCTCGCGACTCTCCAGGAGGACCTCGACGGGGTCACCGGCCTGAACCGAGACCTCTCCGCGAGGGTTGGTGAACTCGGAGATCGGGACCTGTCCCTCGGACTTGTAGCCGATGTCGACAATCGCGAAGTCCTTCGTCACCTGGACCACGGTGCCCTTGACGATCTCCCCTTCCTTCAGGATGCCGTCACCACCGCGCTCCTTGAGCGAGGCCTCGAACATTGCGGCAAAGTCTTCGTCGCCGCCGTCCATCCCGACCTGCTGGTTCACGTTCTGCTGCATGAAATGGAAGTCCTTTGAAACCGGTACAACTGCCCCCTGATGGTGGTTTTTCCGTCGCGGCCTGCGGGGAGCAGCGGGCAGTGACGTTCGTCCTCCTCATTGAGGACTTGATTTGATGGAAGCCGCGCACCCTAGACACCGGTGATTCCGGTAGTCAAGCGAGCTCGTGCCCCCTGTGCTGTTGGGTGGATGTCCTACCTCGGAGCTGTCAATGCCCCGGTTCGGCGTCCGCCCGGCTGGGATCCAGGCGGGAGGGCGTGAACCCCGGCCGTGCGGACCCTGGTTCCTAGTTAAGAACGCCTGCCCTGCCGCGCAGCCCCGTTCCGCAGGATGCCTGCCCCCAGCCTGGTGCCCGAACAGGCAGTCAAGGCCCTGAAATTCCAGGGCCAACTCCGGGCCGCACTCAACCGCCGGCGGCCCCGGATTTCTTCCCGGCCGTCAGCCCAGGAGCTTGAAGCTCTCGCGGGCGATCACCATCCGCTGCACCTCGCTGGTGCCTTCGTAGATGGTCTGCACGCGGGCGTCGCGGAAGAACCGCTCCACCGGGAACTCGTCGATGTAGCCGTAGCCGCCGTGGAGCTGCACGGCCTTGTCGGCCACCTTGTTGCTCATCTCGCTGGCGAAGAGCTTCGCCATGGAGGCCTCGCGGGAGAACGGCTGTCCCTTCTCCTTCATCGACGCCGCACGCAGCGTCAGCAGCTCCGCCGCCTCCAACTGCGTCTGCATGTCCGCGAGCATGAAGCGCGGGCCCTGGAACTCGCCAATGGGCTGGCCGAACGCCTGACGGTCCTTCACGTAGGCCACGGTCGCCTCGAGCGCCGCGCGCCCCACGCCGCAGGCCTGCGCCGCGATGCCAATGCGCCCACCGTCCAGCGCCACCATGGCCAGCTTGAAGCCCTGCCCTTCGGCGCCCAGCAGGTTCTCCGCCGGAACCTCGCAGTCCTCGAACGTGAGCGACACCGTGTTCGAGGAGCGCAGGCCCATCTTGTCCTCGTGCTTGCCGATGATGAGCCCCTTCGTCCCGCCTTCGACGATGAAGCACGACAAGCCCTTGTTGCCGGCGGGGGACGTGCGTGCCCACACCACCATCACCCCCGCGTACGCGCCGGAGGTGATCCACTGCTTGCTGCCGTTGAGGACCCACACGTCCCCGCGCCGCACCGCGGTGGTGCGCAGCGCGCCGGGGTCGGAGCCCGCATGGGGCTCGGACAGCGCGAACGAGCCCGCGATGGCCTCGCCGGACGCCAGCCGCGTCACGTACTTCTCGCGCTGCGCGTCGGTGCCGAACGCGTTGATGAGCTCGCCGCACATGTTGGTGACGGCCATGGCCACCGACGTGGACGCGTCGGCCGCGGCCATCTCCATCATCGCCAGCGCATAGGCCACCACGCCGGCCTCCGAACCGCCGTAGCGCGCCGGGAGGTTCACCCCCAGCAGTCCCATCTCGCCCAACTGCCGGAAGAGGTCCGTGGGAAAGCGCTCTTCGCGGTCCAGTGTCCGGGCCAGGGGGGCCACGCGCTCGCGAGCGAACTTGCGCGCGGTGTCGCGGATGAGGGTCTGCGTCTCGGTGAGCTCGAGGTTCACGGCGGTTGTCCTACTCGATGGCCTTGAGGTTGAACGGGTACTCGATGGGGCGGTCCGTGCCATCCGGAGGCTTCGGGAAGGTCATGGACGACAGGACGGCCTGTACGCAGTCGTGCAGGCTCGGGTCCTTGAGCGTGCTGGTCTTCTTCACCACCCGGGCATCCTTCACCAGACCATTGGCGTCGATGGTGAAGGTCGTCATCAGCCGCCCCTCCACCGTCCGGTCCTTCTCCGCCATGTGGTCCTCGTAGCACTCCTGGATGCGGCGCTGGTGGTACTGGACGACCTGACGGATGGAGTCGGGCGTGAAGGGCATCCGGTCGACGTCCGGCCCGTCTCGCTTGGCGGGGGCCGGCGTCGTGGCGGCGGACTTGCCGCCGGTGGGCGCCTTCGCGGGGGCGGCGCCCTGCGCGAGCGCCACCGCCGAGGCCAGGACGACTGCGGAGAGAAGCGCTCGAGTCATGACGGTTACTCCCTCAGCAGGTTGGCGGCGATGACGATGCGCTGGATTTCGCTCGTCCCCTCGTAGATTTCGGTGATGCGCGCGTCGCGCACGTGGCGCTCCACGTCCATCTCCTTGCTGTAGCCCATGCCGCCGTGCACCTGCAGGGCCTTGTTCGCCACGCGGCTGGCCATCTCGCTGGCGTACAGCTTGGCCATGGCGCTCTCCGCGCTGTGGCGCACGCCCTTGTCCTTCTGCAGGGCCGCCCGCCACACGAGCAGCCGGGCCGCGTCGATCTCCGTGGCCATGTCGGCGATCATGAACTGGATGGCCTGGTGCTCGCGGATGGGCTTGCCGAAGGACTTGCGCTCACCGGAGTAGCGCACCGCCTCCTCGTACGCCGCGCGCGCGATGCCCAGCGCCTGCGACGCGATGCCGATGCGGCCGCCGTCCAGCGTGCTCATGGCGATCTTGAAGCCCTCGCCTTCCTTGCCGAGCATGTACTTGGCCGGCACGCGCATGTCCTCAAAGAACATGGAGCAGGACCAGGCGGCGCTGATGCCCATCTTCTTGTCCGGCTCGGCGCGGATGAACCCCGGCGTGTCCGTGGGGACCATGAACGCGGTGATGCCCTTGTGGCCCGCTTCCTTGTTGGTCATCGTCATCAGGACGATGGCGTCGGCCTTGGGGCCGTTGGTGATCCAGTTCTTCGAGCCGTTGATGACGTACTCGTCACCCTTGCGCACGGCGACCGTCTTCTGCGCGGCGGCGTCGCTGCCGGCCTCGGGCTCGGTGAGGCCGAAGCAGCCCAGCTTCTCGCCCCGGGCGAAGGGCGCCAGGAACTGCTCCTTCTGCGCATCCGTGCCGTACTTCATGATCGGATCGCAGTAGAGCGAGTTGTTCACGCTCATGATGACGCCGGTGGAGGCACAGCCGCGGCTGATCTCCTCCATGGCGATGGCGTAACAGACGTTGTCGAGCCCGGCGCCGCCGTTCTGCTCGGGAACGGCCACGCCCAGCAGGGACAGCTCGGCCAGCTTCTTCACCGCGTCGGTCGGCCAGGCGTGGTGCTCGTCCCACTTGCGGGCGTTGGGGATGAGCTCCTTGGCCGCGAACTCGCGGGTCATCCGCTGGATTTCACGCTGGATGTCGGTCAACTCGAAGTTCATGGAACCTCCATAATATGAGGGGCTTCCCTCTGGAACAGCGAAGACGCGGCGCGTGCGCGGAAGCGCGCCGTGGCGTGCCGGTGAGACACCGTCCGGTCGCCTGAGACCCGGGATTCCCCGGGAGTACCCCAGAACATATTGAGGGGCACCGTGACGTCGAGGCTGACGTCCAGCCGGTTCCCCTCCCCCGTCCATGCCCGCCGCACGACCACGGACAGGGTCCACGGTACCGTGTCCGGGTGCCGCTCGATGAAGTCATAGGACAACCCCAGCCCGGCCACGCCCCCCGAACCGTCC